>JAJXXG010001195.1:0-4315 GCA_021781255.1 Acidobacteriota bacterium | reverse complement strand
GATTCTTTCACCGACCGGCAAGCACCTGGGCACGATTGTGATGCCAGAGCGCACGGCGAACATGGCCTGGGGCGGCGGAGACCACAAGACGCTTTACATCACGGCGAGCACGAGTGTGTATCGAGTACGCCTGATGATTGCCGGCGTGATGCCGCCGCACGGCAAGTAAGGCGATTCCGAAAACATAAAAACTTACGGTGGAGGCATTGTGCCATGCCTCCACCGTATCGTGTGCGTCGGCGAGCGCTCAGGCTTCGACGAGTGCGTCGGCGATTGCGAGGTGGCGGTCAAGCGCGTCGATGCCGAAGTCAAGCTCTTCCTTGGTGACAATGAGCGGCGGCGCGATGACGAAGTGGCTGACCCAGGCCTGTTGTGCGACACCGTCTGCCATCATCTTCGCGGCAATCTGATCGACCACGAGCGGCTTGCCTTCCACCTTGTCACGCATGGTGTTGAATGGCTGCTTCGTCGCGCGGTTCTTGACCAGCTCAACAGCGAAGAAGAGGCCCACGCCGCGCACATCGCCGATGGAGGGATGCTTCGCCTTGAGGGCTTCGAGTTTCTCGCGGACGTAAGGCTCAAGCGAGGCCGCGCGTTCGACGAGGTTGAGCCGCTGCATTTCTTCAATGGTGGCGACGGCGGGCCCGAGCGTGATGGGATGCGCCTCGTAGGTGTGGCCGTGCGAGAAGTAGTGGTCCTCAAAGTAGTCGGCGATTTTCTTCGTTGTGGCGCAGAGGCCCAGCGGCACGTACGCCGAGGTGATGCCCTTGGCGGTGACGAGGATGTCAGGCTTGACGCCCCAGTGGTCAACGGCGAACCACTTGCCGGTGCGACCCCAGCCTGCCATCACTTCATCGTCAATCATCAGCACGCCGTGGTCGTCACAGATTTTGCGCAGGCGCGGGAAGTATTCGGGCGGCGGGATGAGAACGCCGTTGGTGCCTACGACGGGCTCCATGATGATGGCAGCGACGTCACTCTCATTGCGAATCATGTGCTCGATGTAGTCGGCGCAGGCGATGTTGCAGCCGGGATACGTGTGCTTGATGGGGCAGTCATAGCAGTTGGTCTCCGGCGCGAAGACGACGCCGGCGCCTTTGCCTGCGGGTTCCATGGCCCAGCGGCGCGGATCGCCGGTGGCGGCGATGGAGCCCATGGTGGAGCCGTGGTAGGAGCGGTAGCGCGAGATGATTTTGGTTTTGCCGGTGACCATGCGCGCGATTTTGAAGGCGGCCTCATTGGCCTCAGTTCCGCTGGTGGCGAAGAAGAATTTTTCGAGGCCGGCGGGAAGCACTTCAAGCAATTTGGCGCTGAGGCGTGCACGAGCATTGGTGGCGTAAGCGGGACCGACAAAGGCAAGCTCGCGGGCCTGTTCACCGATGGACTCGACGACGCGTGGATTCTTGTGGCCGAGATTGACGCACATGAGCTGCGAGGAGAAGTCGAGGTAGCGCTTGCCTGAACCGTCTGTAAACCAGCAGCCCTCCGCATCTGCTACGTAAAGCGGCTTCCAGGACTTCTGGAAGCGCCAGGTGCCGTAATTGGTCTCGCGGGTGAGGCTTGAAATCTGCTCGGAAGTAAGTCCTGCGGTAATCGTTTCGCTCATAGATGCCCTCTCATTAAGTAGAGCGCGGGGCCCTGCGGGCGGCGCGTGTTCCTTATGCTACGGCATAAAGGCCGTAATCCGAGCGAGCCTGGCGCAAAAAGCGAAGAAGAGACAAAGTCATCCACGAAATTCCCGGCAAAGTTTTTTGCGGAACCGCAACCACTGGTAACTTTTGGTAACTGAAATAGGGGGGGAGGGGGGGTGGCCCCTCCGGTTGTCAGAGATCAGAGCTCAAACGGCATGAACCGGGTGACTGTTATGCAACCAGTATGCATCGGGAGCGAGAAATATCCGGCAAATGCGCACCGCGAGGATTGTGCATGGAATGAGGAAGTTGCAGGGGGAGTGAATTAAATGAGGCTTGACGACCACTCAGGCCAACAAATATCGCAATTGCACCGGCGAAGAGAAAGTTGTAAGGTGATGCAGCTTCCCGGGCCACCCTTCCCCCATATTGAAAACCGCGAATCAACACTCGAACAAGGAGATGTGAGTGATGCGACTTCCCAAATTGTTGTTGGGCACGGCGATGGCTGCCATGCTCTGCGGGACGCTTGCTGCACAACAGGCGTCAATGGGTTTCTACACCGTGTCATGCGTGAAGGCAAGGGTAGGCAAAGCGCTGGAGCTGCGCCAGTTAATTGACCAGGTAAGTCCCAAGCTGGATCAGGCCATCGTAGCCTCGGGACGGGCCACAAACATTATCGTGCTGGAGGCTGAGATACCAGAGGGTGAAGCGGCTCCCTGCGACTACGAGTTTGTAACTTTCGACAAAGGAATGCCACCGGGGCCGTGGGCGAAAGGCGAGTTTGCAGAAGTGCTGCAGAAGGCCGGCATTCAAGACAGCGCCGAGAGCCTGATGGAGAAGCGTGAGTCAGTGGGAAAGCTGATGTGGACAGGCATCTGGCATAGCGATACGTATGTTGGCCCCGGCAAGGAGATGCACTACCTGGTCGTGAACTCAATCAACCCTCCGGATTTTGCAGCGTGCGAGGCCTATGAGAACAAGGAGTGGAAACCGCTGGCCGAAGAGATGCTGAAGGAAGGCACGATTTCCGGGTGGGCTATGGATGCACGGGGGTTGCCGAACGGGACCAAGGACGGAGCGCCATTGGTGACTGTCGATCTGTTCCCGAGCTGGGACGCAGCGATGAATTACGGATCTAGCATCGGAAGCGCATGGAAGAAATTGCACGGGGATTCAAGCGCGATGTTGGCAGGAACGCAGTTCGACAAGCTATGCCCGAGGGAGCACACGGCTCTCTACCGGGCCATCTATTCGACAACGGCGAAGAAATAAGCCAAGGAAAAGAGAAATAGCCCGAGTTGCACCGCCGCGCAAAGGGAAGCGACGGGCAGCCCGGGCTTTTTCCATGCGAGAGAAGACATGGCTGGCCTGAAAGGTGCCGATTAGACTGGAGGATGGAGGCAGCGATGAGCGACGGCCGGGAAGAACGCGAGGAGCGGGAGAAGCGGCGCGAGCAGGAGAGGCGCGAAGACCGCGAGGACCGCGTCGAGAGGTATCCGGTGGACCAGTGGGTACCGGAGCGCACGGACTCGTGAGCTGAGACTGAGGTTGGTTGCGGAGATGAAAAGCCCCCGGAGAACCGGGGGCTTTTTGCTGCATTTTCGATTCGGAGCTAGTTACTGTAGAGCAGCACGCCTGAGGGCTTTTCTTCACTGCCGCCGTCGTCATTGCTGACGGGGCGATAGAAGAGCTGGTTGGCGTCGAGGTAGACCTCGAGGAAGGCCGGCCGGGCAGTGATCTGTCCGGCGATGAGAGCCTCAGAGAGAGGATCCTCAACGTAGCGCTGCAGGGCGCGGCGCAGAGGACGCGCGCCGTAGCTGCGGTCAGTGAGGGTCTTCTCGAGAATCCATTTTTTGGCCTCCTCGGTGACGGAGATGGTGATGGACTTCTGCGCGAGATTGGCATTGAGCTGCTGCACGAGCAGTTCGACAATCTGGAGCAGGTCAGCATCATTGAGCGACTGGAAGAGGATGACCTCATCGAGGCGGTTGAGGAACTCGGGATTGAAGGTCTTCTTGACCTCGTTCTTGACGAGCTCTTCGACTTTCTCAGTGACCAGGTCTTCGCGGTCGCTCTGGAAGCCCAGGCCCTGCTTCTTCTGCAGATGGCGGGCACCGATGTTGGAGGTCATGATGAGGATGGTGTTTTTGAAGTCTACGGTGTTGCCGAGGCCGTCCGTGAGCTGGCCATCCTCAAAGACCTGCAGGAGGAGATTGAAGACATCAGGGTGCGCCTTCTCGATTTCATCGAGCAGGACGACGGAGTACGGCGAACGCTTGACGCGCTCAGTGAGCTGGCCGCCCTCCTCGTAACCGACATAGCCCGGCGGCGAGCCGATGAGCTTGGAGACCGAGTGCTTCTCCATGAACTCCGACATGTCGAAACGGATGAGCGCCTTGTCTGACCCGAAGAGGAACTGAGCCAGGGTGCGGGCCATTTCGGTTTTGCCGACGCCTGTGGGGCCGAGGAAGAGGAAGCTGCCGATGGGCCGGTGGGGCGACTTGAGCCCGGCGCGGCTGCGGCGGATGGCGCGGGCAAGGGCGCTGATGGCCTTATCCTGCGAGATGACGCGCTTGTGCAGCTCTTCTTCGACGCGGAGGAGTTTCTGGGTTTCTTCTTCCTTGATGCTGGTGACGGGCACGCCGGTCCAGCGGGAGACGACATCCTCAATGTCCTCGCGG
>JAJXXG010000461.1 GCA_021781255.1 Acidobacteriota bacterium | reverse complement strand
ACCGGCCCCGTAGCTGTGGATGAGTGGCTGGCTGGTTTGGCCGCCAAGGAGGGAGTTTTCTTGCGGCCTGTAGCCGCGGATCGGACCTCTTGCGTCATGGATTCGCCGTTTGCGCCTCTTCGGTGCAGGGTGGACCAGTGGAGTCTCCTGCCAGAGCCAAGCGCCTGAGTATTGCGCTGCTTGAGCCACTTTTATACGCAGAACCCCGGCGCGCGTCAATGGGCAGCCCGGGAGGCGGCTGTCAGGGGGCCGGTTTGTCGTGCAGATTTCGATAGATGGCGGGGTTCAACTGGGGGTCGTTGTACATCTTCAATTGCCGGTAAAGTTTGAATCGGCGCGTACCCGCAAGCACTTCGCGCCAGAGGGCATCGAGGCATGCGGCGAGGTCTGCGCGCTGCTCCTCAAGGATGGCGAGGCGGTCGCGGTTGCGCTGGGCGTGGCCGCCGGGTGCGTCGTGGCGCTCGGCCTCTTCGCGGGTGTGGAAAACTTTAAGGGCGAGGATGGAGAGACGGTCAATCATGAGACCGGGCGACTCGGAGTGCAGCGGTGCAAGCGGCGCGGGCAGGCGCTGAGGCTGGAGCGATTCGAGCAGGGCGCGGTCCAGGTCTTCGGCAAGGTCGTTGCGCAACTGGTTGGTGCGGTCGATGCGGCGCTTGACGGCGGCGAGGGTGGCGTCGGAGGCGTTGGGGAGGCGGGCCTCGTCTTCAATGTGCCAGAGGTCGAAGTTGGCGCGGTGCTGGCGGGCGACGCGCTGGAGCCAGTCGGCGACGCCGGGCAGCGGCTCACCGGCCTCGGGCACTGTGTGCCACGCGCGGGTCAATGTGTCGTGGAGGCTGACGATCGCGTTGGCGGAGAGCATCTGGCATCAGTCCTTTGAGAGCCGGGAGGCCGGGGGTGGTTGCAGCGTCTATGGTAGAACTATCGTGACTCGCGGTCTATGGCGGGTCGCAAACGGCGATCTTCGGATGTTTCTGGAGCAAGGGATGGAGAAGAAGTGGCAATACCCGCATCGGCGGTGGAATCCGCTGCGACGGTCGTGGGTGATGGTTTCTCCGCACCGCACGCAGCGGCCGTGGCAGGGCGAAGTGGCGCAGAAGACGTTGCCGAACGGCCTGGTCTACGATACCGAGTGCTACCTGTGCCCGGGGAACAAGCGTGCAGGGGGTGGGTCGAATCCGGCGTATGAGTCGATTTTCACATTTGTAAACGATTACGCCGCGCTGCTGCCGGATGCGCCTGCCGCGCACGAGACGCCTGCTTCGCCGCTGCTGGTGGCCGAGCCTGCGCGCGGGTTGTGCAAGGTGCTGTGTTTTCATCCCGACCACAGCCTGACGCTGGCGCGGATGACGCAGCCTGAGATTCGGCGGGTGGTGGATGCCTGGACGCATGAGTATGCGGAACTGGGCGGTCTGGACTGGATCGAGTACGTGCAGATTTTTGAGAATCGCGGGGCAATGATGGGCGCCAGCAATCCGCACCCGCATGGGCAGATCTGGTCCACGGGCTTTGTGCCGGACGAGCCTGCGGCAGAGACGGCTGCGCAGAAGGATCATCTGGCGCGGACGGGGCATTGCCTGCTGTGCGACTACGCAGCCGCGGAGCGCGCCGCGCAGGAGCGCGTGGTTTTTGAGAACGAGCACTTCATGGCGCTGGTGCCGTGGTGGGCGGTGTGGCCGTTTGAGGTGCTGCTGGTGAGCAAACGTCACCTGGGCGCCATGCCGGAGCTGACGGGCGACGAGCGGGATGCTTTGGCCGATGCGCTGAAACGGCTGACGACGCGCTTCGACAATCTTTTCGAGACGAGCTTTCCTTACACGATGGGCTTTCACCAGACGCCGACGGATGGAAGCGCGCACCCGGAGTGGCATTTTCACGCGCATTTCTATCCGCCGCTGCTGCGCTCGGCGACGGTGCGGAAGTTCATGGTGGGATTTGAGATGCTGGGAATGCCGCAGAGGGACATAACGCCGGAGAGCGCGGCCGAGCGGCTGCGTGACTGCTCAGAGGAGCATTTCTGGCCGCGGGGCTGAGCATGACGGCCTTCAGCGGCAGCGGCGGCTCGGCAAGCTACAGCTATGACGGCAACGGGCTCCGCGTCGTCAAATCGGGAGGAGGAACGACAACGGTGAGCATCTTCTCCGGTTCTTCGGTCATTGCCGAGTATGACAATGGCGCGGCTCCGGCCTCGCCATCGCGCGAGTATATCTACAACCCTCCGGGTGGAAGCACAACGGGGCTGCTGGCGATGATCAGCGGTGGTGCTACAACCTATTACCATCAGGACGCTCTTTCCGTCCGGCTGACGACCGATGGCAGCGGGTCGATCCTGACCCAGGACGGGACTTTTCCGTTCGGTGAGTCATGGTATCAATCCGGAACGACGAACAAGTGGATCTTTACCAGCTATCAGCGCGACTCGGAGAGTGGACTCGACTATGCGCTGGCGCGCTACTACGACAGCCGCACCGGCACCTTCTGCTCCGCCGATCCCCTGGCCGGCGATCCCTCAGATCCACAGTCGTGGAACAGGTATCCCTACGGGCGCAATGACCCGATCACAATCACAGACCCAAGCGGCCAAAGCTGGACAAGCTTCTTTGAGCACTTGGGCGAGGACCTTTTGAACGCCTTGCCTGGTCGCAGCTTGGCCCTGTGGATCGGAGATTCCATTGCCAATGGCGAAGTGTCGGGGCCCCCGCCCATGGGCTTTGGCTCTTTCGGCGGCGGGGTGTCCTTGGGCTCCTCCTGGAACGGAACTCCCATCATGCCAAGTGGTGGTTTGACCAACGGAATACAAACCGCCCTCGGGCTGCCCACAATGGCCGATGTGGGTGGACCGATTAACAACTTTGATGCCAAGAAAGTGTATTGCAACATGATTCCTTCCGGCCGTTCGGAATCGCTCAGTCTCGCGTTCGGAGGAATTGGTTTCGTGAGCGGTTCCGTGGATGAGGTTCATAACTATAATTCTGGCCAGACAAGCCTGTTTGCAACGGGCGGCGGTGGGCTAGGCTGGAATGGAGGTGTTAGCGCGACCGCGACTACGGGCTTAGTTTATGGATTGGATAAAACGAACAACGGGTTTTCTGGCCCATTTAAGGGCGGCCAATTTTACGTTTCCACACCTGTCCCCTTTGTTAGTGCGGGCGGGTCGGTAGTACACGGCGGTGGAGTTACCGTAGCATCGGGCGGCGTAGGAGCATCACCGGTTGGAAGAGTCAGTTTCGGGGGCACCTCGACAAAAACGACTAAGCCTCTGAATGTAGGGAAGTTCACTGGGTTCCGTTTTGTTGACTATCTTGGATATCTTGCGAGGCGACCGTGCAACTAGCCACGAAACTTCCGATCCCGGCCATCATTTTTGCATCCCTTGGCGGGTCGTTTGCTATCTTTGCCAATACGCTTTACTTCATCATGATAGGCAAGATCAATGAACGGGTGCCAGAAAGCGAGCGAATATCCTACCTATGGTGGGGGACCGAGGTCCGGAAGAAATTCAAGCAGTTCTACCCCGGTAGCAGACTTGTCTTGCTGCTCGATTCTTGTCTGGTATTGATGGTTCTTTGCTTTGTTTTTCTGCTTAGATTCTGGGTCTTCGGATGACCTTGGGAATCGATGGGGAAGCCGGCAGGTGGCCCCGGTCCCGATGACCTTTCCGCACCATGTTGAGGGTGCCCCCGGTCCCTCGCTTTTGGGGACCGGGGATGTTGGAAGCGCTGTTCTATGCCGCACATTCGCAAGTGGAGTAGCCTCGCGGTGCATGAAAGGCGAGCGCATTCGTTATCAGCAAACGGGGGAGTTTCAATTCCTCACCTTCAGTTGCTATCGGCGTCGAGGCTGCTTGTCGGCGGCCGCGGCCATGGATCTCTTTGAAGAGGCTGGCAACTGCCCGAGTGGATGCGCTACCGGCAGCTCGGCTCTTCCTCCCCGGTCCCCAAAAGCGAGGGACCGGGGGCACCCCGAACTGAATGAAATCTCTCACTAGAGATCGGGGCCACCCGCCGCATTTCTGGCCGCGGGGATAGCGGGGGAGGCATCTGAGACGAGTGGTGAGCTCGCTGGGATTCGAACCCAGGACCCACGCCTTAAAAGGGCGTTGCTCTACCTACTGAGCTACGAGCTCGTCATGAACGCTATTTCAAAACTACCACAGAGGCTGTTGGCGCTCCAGCGCGCGGCGTGTGCGGGTCAGCCTCGGCGCAAGGGCTTCTGCATGGGCACGACCTGCACCGTCACATCGCGCACTTCAGCGAGAAAGCGGTTGAGCACCGAGCCGCGCAGAAGAATATCCCAGCGCGAGCGGACCGACTGGCCAAAGATGACGTGGGAGATGCTCTCCTGCTGGGCAAAGCGGATGAGGGCGTCGGAGACGTTCTTCTCGGTGAGGCTGACGACCTGTGCGCCGAGGTCGCGGGCCATGCGCTGGAACTCTTCGAGGCGGTGCGGCGCTTCGGGGTCGTTGTCTTTCTTGTTTTCCTCGGGGCGGGTGACGTAGACGGCGTACCAGTTGGTGGCGAGGCGGCCGGCAACGCGCGCGCCTACGCGGAGCAGGCGCTCAGTGCCGGGGCGCGTGCTGAGGCAGACCATGACCTTTTCAGGAATAGGCGCCTGTTCGAGGCCCTGGGTGCGGCGGTATTCTGCGGCGCGCTTGCCGACCTGCTCGGCGGTGGTGCGCAGGGAGAGCTCGCGGAGCAGGTTGAGGTTGCCCTTGCGGAAGAAGTTGGCCAGCGCCTGCTCGACCTTTTCGGGGTGGTAAATCTTGCCCTCGCGCAGGCGGAGGCGCAGCTCCTCGACGGTGACATCGACGTTGACGACTTCGTCGGCGCGCTTGAGGAAATTGTCTGGAATGGTCTCGCGGATGACCGTGTTGGCGGAGCGGTTGACGGTGTCGTTCAGCGTTTCAAGGTGCTGGATGTTGACCGCGGTCATTACGTTGATGCCGGCGTCGAGCAGATCGAGCACATCTTCGTAGCGCTTGCGGTTCTTGCTGCCGGGGACGTTTGTGTGGGCCAGCTCATCGACGATGACGGTGTCAGGACGGCGGGCGAGGATGGCGTCCACGTCCATTTCCTTGAGTTCGACGCCGCGATAGGGAATCACGCGCAGGGGAATGATCTCGAGATCGCGAATCTGCTCGGTGGTTTCCTCGCGGCCGTGGGGCTCGACGAGACCGATGACCACATCCACTCCGTGCTTGCGCTTGAGCAGAGCGTCGTTGAGCATGTGATATGTCTTGCCGACGCCGGGAGCTGCCCCGACGTAAATGCGCAGCCAGGCCGGCGCAGGCGCGATTTCCGGTTTGATTTCTGCCATGAGTCAGCCGACCTCGACGGGATGGTGGAGCACATCCACCACAGCTACGGGAAGTGTGAAACGAAAGGTAGTTCCGTGATCCAGGCGGCTTTCGACGGCAATCTGTCCTCCGAGCGACTCGACCAGACGCCTGACGAGGGCGAGCCCCATGCCTGTGCCCGTGTCAGAGAATGCGTTGAAGCGGTCGAAGATGGTGCTGAGGCGCTCGGCTTCAATGCCCCGGCCGGAGTCGCGCACGGTGAATTGCACGTGGTCCTGGATTTCCTCGGCGGCGAGCAGAATTTCGCCCTCGGGCGGGGTGTAGCGGAGCGCGTTGGAAAGCAGATTGTCCATGATCGAGCGGACGGCGCGGCGATCGGCCCGGACGACGGAAAGATCGGCGAAGGCGCTGACTTCGACGTGAATGTGCTTTTGTGCGGCTTCATCGCAGAAGCGGTCACGCGCCTCGTTGAGCATGAGCAGAGGCCGCATGCGTTCGATGTGGAGTTCGCGTTTGCCGGTGTCGATTTCGGCAACTTCGATGAGGTCGGCCATCAGGTCGTTGAGCTTTTCCGATTCGCTGCTGGCGGCGGCAACGAGGTCAGCCTGCAGCGGCTGGAGCGGGCCGCCGAAGCCCTGCGCCAGGGCGTAGAGCCCGCGGCGCAACTGGAGCAGCGGGTCGCGCAGCTTGCGGCTGGCCACGGTGATGAACTGGGTTTTGAAGCGGTCGGTGTCCTGCAGGGACGTCACGTCTTCCAGCGTGGTGACGGTGCCGAGCAGGCGGCCCTCGGAGTCGCGCATGGGCGTGGTGCGCAGGCGGTAGCTGCGCGCCTGCTTGCCGATGCGCATGGGGAGCATGGCAGCCTCTCCTTCGGCGGCGACAGGCTTCTGCATGGAGATGGCATCGCGGATGGCGCTGAGGATCTTGTCGCCGCCGGGCGTGGTGGTGAGCGCCATGCGGTCGCTGGCGGCTTCGCCCAGAATTTCAGCGGCGGCCTGGTTGACCTTGAGGACATGGCCCTTGCTGTCAGTGACGATGATGGGCTCAAAGATGGATTGGAGAACAGCGTCGGAGAGCTGGAACTCCATCTGCTTGCGGCCGGCTTCGGTATCGCGCAGGTCGCGGAGCCGTACCGCGATGCGGTTGAGCTCGCTGGCGATCACGCCGAAATCGTCCCGGCTGCTCCATTCGACTCGATGCTCGAGGTTGCCTTGCGCGATTTTTTTTGCGTCGCGGGCGACGGTGCGAATGGGATGGAGCACCAGGAGGATGGTTCCTACCTCGACGAGCACGATGGATATGAGAAAGGCAACTGCCATGGAAGACTGCCCGGCAGCCGCAAGGGCGCGATGGGTTGCCGCCACGAGGCCCGCGGCAAGGAGCGCGACGAGGATGCAGCCAAGAAGAAGGCGCTGGGTAAGATTCAGCATGACAATGGTCCCTTATTGCCATTCTTGCCGATGGACGCGGAAACGCCAAGTGGGGGAGGGCAGCTCAATACTGTTTTTCGTTCCTGCTCAAAGGCCGGGGCCGTGCGGTGAAAGGGCGTTGAGCTTACAGACGGCGAAACCGCGGTCCTGGTATGGGCAGTCCATGCCTTGCGGCGCCGGCCCGTGGACGACGGTCCAGGAGACGACGGGGTATTGGCTTCTGAGACGGTCGAAGTCCTGCTCGCGAAAATGATTGAGGCCGTAGGTGGCGTTGCTCATCTGCTTCCACTCGCCGGCCAGGGCCGGGAAGAGAGTGACCACTCCACCATCCTTGTAGTAGTCGGCGAGTTCCGAGCGCTCGGCGATTGCGCGAAATCCATGGACATCGACCACGGGGTCCTTGAAGTATCGGGAATCAACGGCAAAGACGGCGTTGCGGGGCGTATTCTGGCGCACCCAGAGGAGGGTATTGACCCAGGGGTTGGTGCTGGTCTTTGCGGGCAGCTCGATTTGCGGGCTGTTGGGGTAGGTCTGGCGGGCGACGATGAACATGCCCGCGCCGAGCAGGCAGCAGAGCACTCCGATGGCCCAGGGGCGGCCTTTGCCGAGGTATTCGCCGAGCACGCCGGCAAAGAAAAGGACAAAGACGAAGGTAATGAGGTGGAAGGACCGCAAAGGCTGCAGACGGACAAACATCTCCATCGCCGGCAGGGAAACCACGGCCGCGGCTGCGATGGACAGGAGGCCGAAGGGGATCATGGCGAAGCTGAGACGGCGAAAGCCGGGCAGCGTGCCGCGCAGATTGCCTTTCCAGAACCAGGC
Source organism: Acidobacteriota bacterium (assembly GCA_021781255.1). Next base: position 3,992 of record JAJXXG010000461.1, on the reverse strand, counting down.
AAGAATTGCGAGCGGCGCGAGCATGCCGAGCCAGTGGTACCACTCCCAGCTGTAGAGGAAGAAATAATCACGGGAGTAGAGGGCCTCGCGGTAAGGGCCGGAGGCTCGCTCGAATTGAAATCCGGTGGGGAGAATACTCGCTCCGGCGAGGGCTGGAGTCTTTGGCAGGGTGGATGGCTTGCTGACCTCAGTGAACCGTATGAGGGCTGCAAGGAAGATGAGGTAGACGGCCATCTGCGGATGGATGGCGGCAGTGATGAGAGTGAGCACGATGAGGCGCACATAGCGGTGCTCAAGGCAGGCTGCCAGAGCGAACAGCGTGAGCGGCGTGGAGAACGAGCGCGCGGTGAGGTATGGGTCAATGAGCAGCAGCCCGGTGTTTGTTGCGGGCATGGAGAGCACGGCGGCGGCGACCGTCACGGCGGTCCAGCGCGCCCTGTCCGTGGCAAAGCAGGCCCTGACGAGTAGCCAGCAGGAGGCCAGCGTTGCGAAGAGGCTGACCAGGTACCAGACGAACAGGGTCCAGTCCATGGAGAGATGGGTCAGCTTCGCCGTCCACGCGAGGATGGGGCTGAACATGGAGAGCTTGCCGTGAGAGGTGAAGAACTCCGTGCCGAACGGGTAGAGATCGGGATGAAGGAGCTTCCGGGCGGCCGGCACATAGATTTCGCCGTCTTCGGCGCCGAGATGATACCCATGAATTGCCAGCGCCGCTGCAGTGAGCAAGAGGAGTCGCAGATACGGCAGCCGCTTATCTGCGGCATGTGTCACGAAATATCCTCCAACGCGCGCTCCATTGCATTGTTTTTCCGCTTCAACTGGGAAGGGGGAAACTTGTAAACAGGACTGCGATAGATGCCGATCCTGGCGGCCAGACCGCTGAGGGAAGTCTTCAGCACGCCGAGCCCGTAGATTGAACTGCGCCGGAAATTGATGGAGGATGCTTCCTCAAAGTAGCGGGTGGGGCAGGAGACTTCTCCGATGCGCGCCCCGCGGAGAATGCACTGCGCGAGCATCTGGTTGTCGAAGACGAAGTCATCGGAGTTGACGTGCAGGGGCAGGGACAGCAGCAGGTCGCGGCTGAAGGCGCGGAATCCGGTGTGGTATTCGGACAGCTTGGCGCCGAGGAGGAGATTCTGAGCCAAGGTCAGCGCGCGGTTGGCAACGTATTTGTAGCGGGGCATTCCGCCCTTGAGCGCGCCGCCGCCCAGGATGCGCGAGCCGAGCACGACGTCGTATTCGTCATAGGCGATCATGCTGGCCAGGGGTTCGACCAGGCGCGGGGTGTACTGGTAGTCCGGGTGGAGCATGACGACGACGTCGGCGCCGGCCTCAAGCGCGGCGGCGTAACAGGTTTTCTGATTGCCGCCATATCCGCGGTTGCGCGGATGCACGTGCACCTGCAGGCCGAGCCTTCTGGCCAGCGCAGCCGTCTCATCCGTGCTGTGATCGTCCACCAGAATGCACAGGTCAACCGTGGCGGGAATCTCGTGAACCGTCCACTCGAGCGTTTTCTCGGCGTTAAACGCGGGGAGAACGGCAACTACTTTTTTGTTGTTGATCATTCAATCCGTTCCAAGACTGCTATTCAACCTCGGGCATGGTGCCAACTGCTGACAATACGCTTGAACAAAGTTTCACGAGACACTCAGATCGTCCAGGACGTGCGCACAAACATCTCGCCGGCAGGCATCCTTTTCCACAATCCTGAAGACTCGATGGCATGTACCGGCAGAGCCGCGTCGCGCGATCGTCGAGTGGATGCGGGTGCGTTCAGGCGGCCTTGGAAAGGGCACATCGGGGAGAACCAATCCCTCTAATTTTATCGTCCTGCGGGGCAAATGACAATGAAGAGCGCGGCGGTGCCTGACGAGATGCGCGGCGGGCCCATCACGGAACCGTGCACACGGCGAGTTTGCTGTTGTGCCAGGGGCAGGGCAGGCCGGCCGGCTGGGGATAGGAAACGAGCACCCAGTTGACGCCAAACTGCGCCTTGAGGCGCTCGAAATCCGCGAGCTTGAAATGGCTCCAGCCGGATTGCGCTGTGACCTGCTGGTCCCACGCGGGCGCGAGATCGGGCACCTGGGTTACGACGGCGGTGTCCTTGATGCCATCGGCGAGCTGGCTGCGCCCGGCCAGCGCGCGAAAGCTGTGGTAGTCCTCGCCGGGCGCGGCGAGGTAGTTGGGGTCGAGGGCGAAATAGGCGTCGGTGGGGGTATTGTGGCGAATCCAGGCAAAGGCTTGCAGCCAGGGGTTGGCGGGCTGCATGCCGGGCAGTTCAAGGTGCTCGCTGCCGCTGAACTCCGCCTGCTGGGCGGCATACATGGGTACGTTGATGGCCAGCAGGAACACGGCCCAACGCAGGACACTGCTCTTCAGCAGGTATTTGCCGAGCAGGCAGCCGCCGACCAGCATCATGAAGAAATAGACCAGATGGAGGTAGCGCATGGGTTGCAGCGGCGTAAGGCGGATTAGTTCCGGCGAGCCCAGCACGGCCATGGCAACCGCCTGGTGGAAAACGCCGTAGATGAAGACGGCCAGTGCAAAGCGCGCCAGATTGGTTTCGCCGCGCCGCCGGGCGACCCGCCAGAGAACGAAGAAAAGCAGGAGCGGAGCCAGCGCGCCAAGCCACTCATACCAGGTCCACTTGTAGAGGAAGAAATAGCGGCGGGTTTCGAGAGCCTTGCGCCAGGCGGGGCTGGGCGGCTCGAAGAGCCAGCCAAGCGGCACGGCGGCGGCCAGCGAGTCGCGCCAGGAGCGGGCCCAGGCGTAAACCGGCTCCAGTGTCAGGAGGGTCAGGATGGTGCAGAAAGAGATGCCCAGGGCGGCCATGATGGGATGCATGGCGAAGGCGAGGAGCAGCAGAGGGAGCGCGTGCAAGCGTTTGCCAGCCATGATTTTTGCGACGGCCAGGAGAATCATCGCGGTGGCCACGGTGCGGGGATGCAGATGCTGGTCCACAAGATAGAGCGCGGCTCCTGAGACCGGCAGCGTGAACATGGCGGTGACAAGGGCAACGCCCGCCCACTGCGCGCGGGCATCGGGGAAGAGGGTGCGCGCTATGCTCCAGCAGCCGATAACGATGAGCACGATCGATGCAAATTGCCACAGCAGTTCGGTGGCTGCGACGGGGATGTGTGTCCAGCGGATGAAGTCAGCGACCCAGTTGTCAAACAGCGTGGCCTGCAACTGCTCGCGGAAAAACGCGGAGTCGTGAGGATACAGCGCGGGATTCACGTCGCTCTGGACGGCGGAAAGATACACGCCGTCATCTTCCAGGCCGGGGTGATAGCCCATCACCATAAACCCGGCCAACGAGAAGAGCAGAATGAGAAGGATGTTGCGCTTGCGAAGAGTTTCCACCGTGTTCAGCTTCTGCACTCCATCTGGATTCCTGCGCCCGGGGCATTGCGGCAGGCTGTAACCCACCATCTTAGTGGACGCCGCCGTATGTGTCTTTCGTGCGGACCTGCGGTGACATTGCAACGTCCGGGTGATTGCTCCGGCGAAGCTCGATGGTAGACTCATGCCGTAGTGTCCACCGGGGAAATTCTGGACTGCAAAGGGCAGATGAAATGAAGCTTGGGACGATGCGGGCCGTCGATTACTGGATCGGGATACCGCTGTGCTTCTTGTGTACACAGCTGGTGCGGCTGCTGGGCAGGGGGAGAGGGCCGGAGAAGCCGCGCCGCGTTCTCTTCATCGAGCTGTCTGAGATGGGCAGCACGGTGATTGCGAATCCTGCGCTGCAGAAGGCCAAGGACGCGCTGGGCGCGGAGATTTTCTTCCTCATCTTTGAGCGCAATGCCGACAGCCTGCGCCTGCTCGACACGGTTCCTGAAGCCAACATCATTACGATTCGCGAGAACAATGTGACGATGCTGGCGCTTGATTCGCTGCGCTTTCTGAGCTGGGTGCGGAAGGCCAAGATCGACACCGTGATTGACCTCGAACTCTTTTCACGCTATTCGGGCCTGCTGACCGGGCTTTCC
>JAJXXG010001072.1 GCA_021781255.1 Acidobacteriota bacterium | reverse complement strand
GGGCTGCGCAGTGAGCTGCTCGCGGAGGGCCTTGAGCGCATTGCGGAACTCATCGGCGGTCTGGAAACGCGCTTCGGGCTGCTTTTCCATGGCGCGCAGGACGATGGCGTTCAACTGAGGCGGCAGGGCCGGGTTGAACTGGATGGGCGGCGTGGGCGCCTCATTCAACTGGGCATTGAGCACGGAGTATGAGGTGTCTGCCTGGAAGGGCTTGCGGCCGGTGAGCATTTCGTAGAGGGTGACGCCGAAGGAGTAGATGTCTGAGCGGGCATCGACGGAGCCGCCGCGCACCTGTTCGGGCGACATGTAATAGACGGAGCCCATGGTCATGCCGGGGCGCGTGAGGTTGAGGTCGTTGGCGCCCTTGGCGATTCCGAAATCCATGAGCTTGACGATGCCGTGCGAGGTGATCATGATGTTGGCCGGCTTGATGTCGCGGTGGGTGACTCCGTGCGCGTGGGCGTAGCTGAGCGCGGAGAGGACCTGCGATGAGTATTCGAGCACCTGGTCGAGCGGAGGCCGGGACTCGGCGAGTTTATCGAGGCCGGCGCCTTCGACGTATTCCATGATCATGACGAGCTGGTTCTCGAATTGGAATGCGGTGCGGAGCTGGGCGATGTTGGGGTGCTCGAGGCCGGCGAGGGTGCGGATCTCAACCATGAAGCGGGCGGCGAGTTCGGGCTCGGATGCGAAGTCGGGGAGGAGGATTTTCATGGCCTCTTCGCGATCGGAGATGATGTTGCGGACCTTGTAGACGCGGCCCATGCCGCCGGATCCGAGAAGCGCCAGGACTTGATAATCGCCGACGCGCTGGCCAACCTCTAATGCCATGGCGGGACCTCCACTGGGGATTTCACTTTCGGGAAGAGCCCTCTTACCGAACGGCGCGAGTTTACCGCATTGCAGGGGCGGATGCCCATGAAAATCGCGGTTGGGGCGGCAAGGCGGGGGGGAGGGGTTCGGTGGCGGGGCGGGAGTAGGGGCCTATATGGGGTTGAAAAACGGCATGCCGGGGCCACTGATTGTGCCGTTGTTGCATCCATTTGTGAAGCGGGGAATGAGGCGCTGGCTGGGCTGACTGAGAAGGAGACGATGCTGATGAAGTGGATTCATTTGGCTTTTCTTCTGGCAGGGGTGGCTTTTGCGGGTGGGGCCACGGCGGGTGCGCAGACGGATGTGGCACTGAGTTTGTATGGGGCGTTCAGCGGCACGACGACGATCAACAACGTTCAGCAGAGCCCGGCGAATGCGGCGGGCGGGATGGTGGAGCTGCGGCATATCGTGAATCCGCTGGTGGGGTATGAGGCGACGTACTCTTACAACCGCGCAAACCAGGAGTATACGTACAAGGTGCTGCCTCCGTGCCCGACTGGTCAGGTCAACTGTCTTTTGGTTGGAGCCGCCTCTGCTGCCGGCAACGCCCATGAGATCACAGGCGATTGGGTCTTTTCAATGAAGTTCGCCAATCTGCGACCCTTCGCCCTGGCCGGCGGTGGACTTCTGGTGAACATGGCCAGCGGTGCAGACGTGTCCGGCTGTTATCAGATGAATCCTCTCTGCGGAAGCATTCCCACACCCGCGAATAGCTCGACGACCGGGGTCTTTGTTTACGGCGCGGGACTCGACTGGGGCCTGCTTCCGCACCTCGGTCTGCGCCTGCAATATCGAGGCAATGTCTACAAGGCCCCGGACCTGGTCACCGCAGTCCAGTCGACGAACGCCTTTATGCATACGGCGGAGCCGATGATTGGGGCGTATTTCCGGTTTTGAACATGCGCCAGAGGGCGGCTGGGTTGTGAATCCCAGGTCTCAAAGTCGAGACCTGGGGCACCCGGTGTTCGTTGTTACCCACCCTGTCGTTCGCTGGCGCGAATGACAAGGATGGGGCAACCCCGAAAGGTTGGGCCGCCCCCCAAGAGTGCGGGCCACTCATTGTGGCGCAGCCGCATCCAGTGTTGCAGACGGTCATCTGAAAGGAGACCATAGCGATGAAGTGGATTTATTTTGCTCTTTTTCTGGCAGGAGTGGCTGTGGTGGGTGGAACCACGGCGAGCGCACAGACGGATGTGGCGCTGAGTTTGTATGGGGCGTTCAGCGGCACGACGACGGTCAACAACGTTCAGCAGAGCCCGGCGAACGCAGCGGGCGGGATGGTGGAGCTGCGGCACCTGGTAAATCCGCTGGTGGGGTATGAGGCTACGTACTCGTTCAACCGGGCGAACCAGACGTATGTCTCGAATGCGTGCCCCACCTTCTGTAGCAGCCCGGTTTCGGTATCCGCCAATGCGCATGAGATTACAGGCGACTGGGTGATGTCGCTGAAGGTCGCTAACCTGCGGCCGTTTGCGCTGGCGGGTGGCGGACTGCTGCTGAATGAGCCGAGCGGCGGGCAGAGCTACACGACGTCGGCGACCAAGGGGGTGTTTGTGTATGGGGCCGGACTGGACTGGGGGCTGCTACCGCATCTGGGGCTGCGCTTGCAGTATCGCGGGAATCTGTATAAGGCGCCGGACCTGATCAAGGATTTTATCGGATCGCCGGATGCTTGGATGCATACGGCGGAGCCGATGATTGGGGCGTATTTCCGGTTTTGAGAGACGCGTGAGGGCGACCGGTTTGTGGATTCCCAGGTCTCAAAAGCGAGACCTGGGGCACCCGGCACCCGGTGTTGGTGGTTACCCACCCTGTCGTTCGCTGGCGCGAATGACACGGATGGGGCAACCCCGGGTGGTTGAGGTTTGTGAAATCCCAGGTCTCAAAGTCGAGACCTGGGGCACCCGGCAGGTTTCGCTCGGGCGGGAAATCTGTAAAATAGAAGCATTATGACCGTATCAGCTCCTGCAAAAGTGTTTGCCGACCGTATTGGGCGGATTGAGGTTTCTGCAACGATGGCCGTGGCCGCGGAGGCCGCCAAGCTGCGCGCCGGGGGCGCGAACCTGGTGGACTTTGGGGCCGGTGAGCCTCATTTCCCGACTCCGCAGCACATTAAGGACGCGGCGATTGCGGCGATTGAGGCCAATTTCACGCGCTACACGGTGGTGCCGGGGATTCCCGATGTGCGCAAGGCCATTGTGGAGCGGCATGCGGCGGATTTCGGCTCGGACTACGGGGTGGATGAGGCGATTTTCACCACGGGCGGGAAGCTGGCGCTGTTTAACACGATCCAGGTGCTGGTGGACCACGGGGACGAGGTGATTCTGCCGGTTCCGTACTGGGTGAGCTTCAAGGACATCATTCAGTACGCGGGCGGCAAGGTCGTGTTCCTGGAGACGAGTGAGGCGGAGAATTTCCGCATCACGGCGGACGCGATTGAGAAGGCGATTACGCCGCGGACGAAGGCGATTATTTTGAATTCGCCGTCGAACCCGGCGGGCTCGGTGGTGACGGCGGAGGACCTGGAGCGGATTGTGCGGCTGGCGCACGAGCGCGGGATTTTTCTGCTGCTGGACGAGTGCTATGTGTATCTGAACTACGCGGGGAAGCCGGTTTCGGGCGGCTCGTTCACGTGGGCCAAGGAGCACATGGTGATTCTGGGGTCGCTGTCGAAGACGTATTCGATGACGGGGTGGCGCGCGGGGTATGCGCTGGCGTCGAAGGCGGTGGTGGCGAACCTGAGCAAGCTGCAGTCGCAATCGACGTCAAACGCGACTAGCTTTGTGCAGAAGGCGGCGATTGCGGCGCTGGCTGGATCGCAGGAGTGCGTGGCGGAGTTTCGCGCGGAGTTTATTGAGCTGCGGGATTACATGCTGAAGAAGCTGGGGGAGATTCCCGGAGTGACGTGCACGAAGCCGGAAGGCGCGTTTTATGTGTATCCGAACATCTCGAAGTTTCTGGGCAAGGGCGGCATCAAGACGTCGACGGAACTGGCGACGAAGCTGCTGCATGAGGGGCACGTGGTGACGGTGCCGGGCGAGGCGTTCGGTACGCAGGAGCACATCCGGCTGTCGTATCCGGTGACGCGGCAGAACATCGACGAGGGCATCCGGCGGATGGGCGAGTTTCTGGGACGGCTGGGTTAGGTCTGTCTGTCCACTTTTGAACAGAAAGTCATCCGGCTGCCGCGTTGGAGTCAAGCGGCGGCCGGAGTTGCGTTTGGCCGACTTAGAAGTCTCAAGAAAATGTGTTGGCTGCACTGTGCAAAGAGGGCGCTGGTCGGGTAGGATGTGTCTTCCATGTCTACGCAGATTGATTTTCGCCCTGTGATTCTTGCCGGAGGCAGCGGTACGCGCTTCTGGCCGCGCTCGCGGCGCGCGCGCGCCAAACAGGTTCTTGCGCTCGATGGGGAGCGCTCGATGATTCAGCAGACGGTGGAGCGGATCAAGCCGCTGGCGACGCTGGAGAAGACGTGGGTGATCACCAACGAGTATCTGGCGCATGAGATTGCCGATCAACTGAAGGGGATTCCGGCAGGGCAGATTGTGCAGGAGCCGGTGGCGCGGAATACCGCACCGGCATGCGGGCTGGCGGCGTTTCTGATTGAGCGGCAGAATCCGGATGCGGTGCTGGGGGTGCTGCCCTCGGATCATGTGATTGCCGACGAGCCGCGGTTTCTGAAGGCGCTGCAGCGGGGCATTGCGCTGGCAGCGGCGGGACCGAACATTGTTGTGCTGGGGATTGAGCCTACGCGGCCCGAGACCGGGTATGGGTATATCGAGACCGGGGACCACACGGCGGATGGCGCGGCGCTGCATGTGAGGCGATTTACGGAGAAGCCGAACCAGAACCGCGCGGAAGAGTTTGTTGCGGCGGGGAACTACTACTGGAACTCGGGGATGTTTTTGTGGTCGGCGCGGACGCTGGCGAATGCGGTGCGGGAGCACTTGCCGGAGACGGCTCCGCTGCTGGAGGAGATCGCGGCGGCCTTCGGCACGCCGCAATTCGAAGAGGTTTTTCACCGGCTCTATCCGAAGTGCGAGAACATCTCGGTGGACTATGCGGTGCTGGAGCCGCGGTCAGCGAAGGGCGAGCACTCGTCGAATCTGTATTGCCTGCCGGCGGAGTTCAGCTGGAACGACCTGGGGTCGTGGGCATCGCTCTACGAGTACCAGCTTGAAACGCGGCTGCGCGGCGACGGCGATGGGAATGTAGCGGAGGCGGAAGGGCACATTGCGCTGGAAGCGAGCAACAACTACGTCTACAGCCCGCGGAAGTTTGTGGCGCTGGTGGGCGTGGAGAACCTGGTGATTGTGGATACGGAGGATGCGCTGCTGATTGCGCACCGCGACCACTCGCAGGATGTGGGCAAGATTGTGAAGGAACTGGGCATCTCCGGGCACGAAGAACTGGTTTGAACGCGTGTTGCAACTGAGCGCGTCCGCGGTGCTGCGTTCCACATATTGAATCTGCGTATTGCCGGGTCACGTGGGGCGACGTGAAGGGCCGAGCGCAGTTATTTAGACTCTTTCAAGGGAGAGCGGAAAACCAACGATGCCCCATCCACAAATCAAATTTGGGACCGACGGCTGGCGCGGCGTGATCGCCGATGACTTTACTTTTGCCAATGTGCGCGTGGCCGCGGATGCGATAGCCGCGTATGTGCAGGCGAAGGAAGACCCGGCGAAGGGGCTGTGCATTGGCTACGACACGCGGTTTGGGTCGAAGGCCTTTGCGCGGGCGTGCGCGGAGGTGGTGGCGGCGGCGGGGATTCCGGTGCTGCTGGCCAACGACATTACGCCAACGCCGGCGCTGAGCTATGGCGTGCGCGAGCATGGAGCGGCGGGCGGCATCATGATTACGTCATCGCACAACCCGGCGCAGTGGAATGGTGTGAAGTACAAGGCGTGGTATGGCGGCTCGGGCAAGCCGTCGATTATTGCGGAGATTGAAGCGCACCTGGGGCAGCCGGCGAAGAAGGCAGAGAAGCCTGCGGAGATTCGCGAGTTTGATTTTCTGCCCACGTATCTGAAAGCCATTGAGAGCTTCGCGGATCTGGATTTGATTGCGAAGTCGGGGCTGAAGTTCTGCGTGGACTCGATGTATGGCGCGGGGCGGACGATTCTTTCGGGCATTTTTACGCGGCTGGGCGTGGAGCACGTGCAGATTCGCGGCCATGTTGACCCGCTGTTTCCGGGGATTAATCCTGAGCCGATTGAGCCGCATATTCGCGCGCTGGGCGAGGCTGTGGTGGCGCATGGGTGCCACGCGGGGCTGTGCACGGACGGCGATGCGGACCGCATCGGGGCGACGGATGAGTTTGGGAATTTTGTCGATCCGCACAAGATTTTCAGCGTGCTGCTGAGCTGGGTGTTGAAGCGGAAGGGCTGGCCGGGCGCGGTGACGCGGGCGTTCAATACGACGAAGATGCTGGACCGCATCTGCGCGAAGTATGGGCGCGAGCTGATTGAGCACGGCATCGGGTTCAAGTTTGTATGCGACTACATGCTGGAGCGCGAGATTCTGATGGGCGGCGAGGAGTCGGGCGGGATTGGCTTCCAGCGGCACCTGCCGGAGCGCGATGGCCTGCTGAATGCGCTGCTGCTGGCGAACGTGATGGCCGAGGAAGGCAAGACGCTGGGGCAACTGGTTGCGGATTTGCAGGCCGAGTATGGCGAGCACCAGTACGGGCGCATCGATTTGCACATTCCGGACGCGATCAAGAATGGCGCGATTGCGCGGGCAAGGGCGCTGAAGACGGGCGATGCGGTGTTTGCGGGGATGCCGGTGCTGCGGCAGGAGACGCTGGACGGGGTGAAGTTTTATCTGGACAATCGCGAGGCGAAGACGAAAGCGAATGCGGCGGAGACGTGGATCCTACTGCGGGCGAGCGGGACGGAGCCGCTGATGCGGATTTATACGGAGTCAACGTCGAAGGAAGCGGTGGCGCGTCTGCTGGAGGCGGGGCGGGCGTTTGCGATGGGGACGTAAACGCAGGGAAAAAAGCGATTTTGAAATGATCAAGGCTCTCTCGGGGAAGGTATCGAGAGGGCCTTTCCTGTTATAAATGTTGACAAATATGTTTCGTATACATAATATTATGTCGTGATGAAAAACAACTCCAAGGCCGAAGACTCGGGAGCAAGCGGGCTGTACAACCGCATTGCGGTGCTACGGGTGGAGCGCGGAATCAGCCGGCAGGAGCTCGCGGATGCTGTGGGGGTGAACTACCAGACGATCGGCTTTCTGGAGCGCGGCGACTATGGGCCTAGTCTCAAGCTGGCCTTTCAGATTGCAGAGTATTTTGCCCTGCCGCTGGAGGCGGTTTTCTCAACGAAGCCGTTCCAGACATTGAGCGAGCAGGTGTATGGGGCCAGCCTGCCCGCGGCAAAGGAGAAACGATGAATACCGACTATGTGGTGGGAAACATGCGCATCGGTTTCGCTTCGCAAGCGCGCCGACGCTGGTTTGTCGGGCTTGTTTACGCGGTGCTGGCTGTGTATGACCTGGTGATGTCTTACCTCAACACAAAAGAGACCACCGGTGCGTCCATCTTCATCGGGTGCATGATTCTCATGGTAGGTCTTCTGGCCATCTTCTCGTGGATTGCGGGCGACATGCGCGCTCGCGGCGACGAACGCGAGATGCATCGCCGCGACCACGCGCACTATCTGGCCTACTACATTCTCGGCTATGGTTTCATCGGGGCACTCTTCGCGGGCGGTTTCCGGGGGCCCAATCCGATCACCACGCACTTGCCTCTGGCGTTGCGCGCGTTTCTCGTGCAACTGCCGCAGGTCTTGCTCTGGGCGACATTCTTTCTCTATATCACCTTGCCGCAGGCGATTCTGCTGTGGACCGAGCCGGATCTGGAAGAGGAACCCCGGGGCTGAAGCCCGCACCCTTCACGACAGTGAAGCGGGCAGCCAGATTCGGGAAAAGGAGCACCCATGAATAGTGAATACGCCGTTGGAAGCTTTCGCATCCGCTTCGAATCGCGGGCGCGCCGTCGATGGTTTGTCGCGCTTGTTTGCAGTGTGCTGGCGGTGTTCCTCTTAGCCGGGCTACTTCTCAGCCATAAAGACGCCAGCGGCGCGTGGATCACCGCCGGGTGCGGGATTCTGTACGTCGCGCTCTGGATCATTTTCAGTTGGATCGCAGGCAACCCGACCGCAGGGGGCGACGAGCGCGAGGTGCACCGCCGCGACCACGCGCACTTCATGGCTTACCACATTTTCTCGTATTTTCTTCTTGGCGCGGTCATCGCATTTTCATTCAGGGGACCCAATCCCATCGCACCGCTCTTGCCTCTGGCCCTCCGGGGCTATCTCATGCAACTGCCGTTTGTCCTGCTCCTGGCCGCGGCACTCTTCTACACAACCCTGCCGTCAGCAATTCTGCTGTGGACGGAGCCGGATATGGAAGAGGAACCGCGGGGTTGAAGCCCGCACCCTTCTCAACAGCGACGCGGGCAGAGCTTCAAGACTGTGACGTGAACCGGCAGGCTGTTCTAGCGGAGGAACAGGAGAGCGGCGCTTGCTGCGGGAACGTGGATGCGGGGGATGCCGTTGCTGACGGCGATTGGCTCGGCTGCTTTGGGGCTCCATTGCGCGTGGGGCTGGATCTCGGAGCCGGCGAGCATGACTCCGCTGGTGGAGTCGAGAGCAGGCGCTTGCAGTCTCCACGCGGTTGCGGTGTGGATTGCGCGCGGGGCGCGGATGGATACATCGAGCGGCATCGATGCATCCTTGTTGAAGATAGCGAGGATGATTTCATGCTCGCGCTTTGCGGCGTAGGCTGTGGCGTTGACGGGCTTCAGGTCGCCGGTGACATTGAGTATCGTGCTGCCTGCGAACTGATTGGCGAGCATCATGCCATAGAAGATGGGCATGGCCACGACCTGCATATCGGGCTCGGTGAAGATGGGGGTGTAGAAGCCGCTGCGCATGGCCTGTGGAGTCTTTGCCACCTCCATGCCGGGCGTGTGATCGCCGAGGCCGGCGGTGAGAAATGCGCTGCGGCCGCCGTGCAGATTGACTCCGGCGCAGCCGAGGCTGGCGAGTTGGAGCATGTAATCGCCGGCCCAGAGCGCGGCGGCGAAGGCGTTGCTCATGCCGGGCTTGCCGCCGCGATAGCATGAGTTGCCCTCGGTCATGCGATAGATGCGGTTGTGCGCGCGGGCTACGGCCTCAATCGCGCTGGTTTCGGAGGGGATGCTGGCGTTGCCGCGGAGCAGGCGTTCGGTTGTGACGCGCGGATCGTTGGGTGGGCCTTCGGCGTAGTAATGGCCAGTCAAGGCCACGAGGCGCGGTGCGATTTCTGCAGGAACCTGCTGGCCGAACTGCGTGACCCAATGGGAGGCGGCGGCAACGTCGGGTCCGCCGAAGCGCGCTGACGGCACACGGGCGCTGATGGTCTGGGCAAAGGCCGTCCACTCGTGCAGATAATCTTCGAATCCCCAGTCTGGCGGGCGGGTGCCGTTGGTGGCTGTGTGGTAGAGGTCGGGCTCATTGCCGATCTGGAAGAACTCGAGCTTGCTGCCGATTTTGGCGGCGACGTAGGCGGCTTCTTCGGCGGCGCGTTGCGGGGTGGAGTTGCCGAAGTTGAGGCCGTAGATGAGACGCCAGCCGGTGGCTTGCAGGAAGCCGGCGAGCGCATCGATGGCCTGGGGCGTGATGGCGAAGAGGCGATGGGGCATCCAGTTGGCGTCGAGGTTGCCGGTGGGCACATGGAGCTTTGGCTCCGGCGTGTCGGCGCTTGCCTTGAACCAGCAGAACTCACTGGTGTTGCCGCCGATGCGGAGGACGCCGTGCGGAGTGAGAAGACGGAAACAGGCGACGAGGTTGCGATTGGACGCGGAGAAGAAGGTGGGGTCAGTCAACTGCGCCAGTTCGTAGCTGAGGCCGGTGTAGTTGAGAGGAACATGCGGCGCTGAGGGGTCGCTGCGCAGGGTGAGGCGCGCGGAGGCGGCCTGCGCGAGACTGGCATGAGGACAGGCGATGGCTGCTGCGGCGGATGCGGCGCCCTGCAGGAAACTTCTGCGATTCACGGATGCGTCTCCTGTTCAAGCTGCTTCGCCGTCACCTTATCACAGGGCGCTTTCTGCGGATGCTACTCGATGACGGCGACTTTGGCGCGCTTGCCGAGGCGGACGACAAGCTTTGCAGGCAGCGGACCCACGGAGAAGATAGTGCCGGTTGAGGTCTCGCCATCGAGCTTGACGGCGCCTTCGGCGATTTTGCGCGTGGCTTCGGCTCCGCTGGCGGCGAGGCCGAGGCGGACGAGCAGCTTGGGCAGGCGGATCTGTTGGGGATCGGGGCCGGCGATTTCAGCGTAGGGGACGAGAACCTCTTCCAGGTCTTCAGATGTCTGCTTTTGCTGGAACATGCGGGCCCAGTTTTCGTCGGCGTGCCGGGCGGCGGTTTCGCTGTGGAAGCCGGCGGTGATGGTGCGGGCGAGGCGCTTCTTCACATCCATGGGATGCAGCTTTCCGGCGGCGACGTCGGCGCGCATGGCGTCAATCTCCGATTGCTTGAGGTCGGTGAGAAAGACCCAGTACTTCCACATGAGCTCGTCGTTGATGGACATGAGCTTGCCGTACATTTCCTGGGGCGGCTCGTTGATGCCGATGGCGTTGCCGAGGGACTTGGACATCTTCTGCGTGCCGTCGAGGCCTTCGAGGATGGGCGTCATGAGGACGATCTGCGGCTTCTGGCCGTAGTGGCGCTGGAGTTCGCGTCCGCACATGAGGTTGAACTTCTGGTCGGTGCCGCCGAGCTCGACGTCGCACTCGAGCATCACGGAGTCGTAGCCCTGCATGACGGGGTAGAGCAGCTCGTGGAGGCTGATGGGCTGCTCGGCCTGGAAGCGCTTGTGGAACTCGTCGCGCTCCAACATTTGAGAAACGGTGAAGTGGGCGGTAAGGCGGATGGTGTCTTCATAGCCGAGCTTGCCGAGCCACTCGGAGTTATAGCGGACCTCGGTGGTATTTTCGTCGAGGATTTTGAAGACCTGTTCCTTGTAGGTTTCGGCGTTGGCGTCGATTTGCTCGCGGGTGAGGGGCTTGCGAGTGACGTTGCGGCCGGTGGGGTCGCCGATGAGGGAGGTGAAGTCGCCGACGAGGAAGATGACGGTGTGGCCGAGCTGCTGGAAGTGGCGCAGCTTGCGCATGAGCACCGTGTGGCCGAGGTGGAGGTCGGGCGCGGTGGGGTCAAAGCCGGCCTTGACGCGCAGGGGGCGTCCGGTTTTGCGGCTTTCTTCAAGGCGCTCGCGGAGGTCGCTGACGCGGATGATTTCCGCTGCGCCCTTCTGGAGCAGGTCCATTTGCTCGTCTACGGGAAGGAACTGGGGCATGGCTTTATCAGTATAAAGTTTGGCGGGCGGTGGGCTCCGGGAATACGGCCCGAGCTGGCGGGGAACGCGCTGTTTTGCTGCGAGGCGAGCTGACACCTGGCTGCACTACAATGGTGCCGCGGTGAGAGCGCCATTCCATGCGTTGCGCTCCGTGTTTTCTGGAGAGATATCGACATGTCAGGACTTACTCGACGGAAGTTTCTGCAGACTTCCTCTGCTGCTGTTGCATACGGCGCTGCATTGGCAGGCGGCGCGAGGCTGCACGCTTCTCCTTTTGGACTGCCGATCGGGCTGCAACTCTACAGCGTGCGGGATCTGCTGCCGCATGACTATGCGGGGACGCT
>JAJXXG010001219.1 GCA_021781255.1 Acidobacteriota bacterium | reverse complement strand
CGCTCAAGCCCATGCGTTCGAGGAATGCCAAGCCTACTATGCCTCGTTTTTTGGCAATCCGACGACGAAGTTCGGTCTCCGTCCCGACGCGATACGCGACCCGGAACAGATTCGGAAGCTGACGGCCTTCTTTAGCTGGAGTGCCTGGGCAGCCTCGACCGCGCGCCCTGGCCATACCTATTCCTATACGAACAATTGGCCGCCTGAACCGTTGGTCGGCAACCATGTGACCGCCGATGCGATTGTCTGGAGCATGCTCTCGCTGGCAGCTCTTCTTGGCGGCACCGGAGTGCTGCTGGCAAGCTTTGGGCGGTGGAACCTGCTCGGATGGCACGGACGCGAGCAGCAGACGATGTCATTTCGGGAGCCCGACAAAGTTCCGCTGACTCCTGCCCAGAGCGCCTGCGCGTGGTTCTTCTTCGTCATGGCGGCGCTGTTTTTGATTCAGACTCTCTGCGGAGGCGCAACGGAGCATTATCGCGCCGATTTGCAGAGCTTCTTCGGGATCAACCTCGGCGTTCTCTTGCCATTCAATGTTGTCCGCACGTGGCATGTCCAACTATCGATATTTTGGGTTGCCACTTCATACCTCGCGGCGGGAATCTTCCTCGCACCGATGATCGCTAGGCGCGAGCCGCGGGGACAGAGGATGCTTGCCTTTGGCCTGCTGGGGGCGCTTGCGATCGTTGTTGTCGGCAGCCTGCTGGGCGAGTTTGCCGGAATTCAGGGCTTCATCCATAATTCCTGGTTTGGAGATCAAGGCTTCGAATATCTTGACCTGGGCCGTCTCTGGCAGATTCTGCTTACCGTAGGCCTGTGCTTCTGGGTCGTGATTCTCTTCCGCGGTCTCCGCGGCCGGCTCGGCGCCGAGCACGCGGGGAATATGCCCTGGCTCTTCTTTTTTTCCGCGCTTTCCATCCCTGCGTTCTATGGAGTGGGATTGTTGGCAAATCCCGGTGAGAACTTTACCACAACCGACTTCTGGCGTTTTTGGGTCGTCCATCTTTGGGTGGAAGACTTTCTGGAGCTTTTCACCACCATCCTTGTTGCTTACATCTTCGTCTTGATCGGCGTGGTTCACGAGCGAACCGCCTTGCGGATGATTTACCTGGACATCATTCTTTACTCTGTGGGCGGAATCGTTGGCACCATGCATCACGTTTATTTTTCCGGAGAACCGGCGCTCCACATGGCACTGGGCGCCTTCTTTTCGGCGGCCGAGGTGATTCCACTGACCTTCCTGACCGTGGAAGCTTGGAGCTTCCTCCAGTTGGGCACGGCGCAAGGCGAAAAGTCCACTACACCCTTTCCGCATTACTGGGCGGTGATGTTTCTGGCCTCGGTAGGGTTCTGGAATTTTCTCGGCGCCGGCGTGTTCGGATTTCTGATCAACCTGCCGGTCGTATCGTACTACGAAATCGGCACAGCCCTCACCGCCAACCACGCGCATGCAGCAATGATGGGTGTTTACGGAATGCTGGCTGTAGGGCTTGCTCTGTTTTGCCTTCGCTACATCATTCCGCAAGATCGCTGGTCGGACAAGGCAGCCCGCATTAGCTTCTGGTCGCTCAATCTTGGTCTGGCATGGATGGTCTTTGCCACGCTCTTTCCCTTGGGCGTGCTGCAACTTTATCACTCGGTGAGTGTGAGTTACTACGATGCCCGAACCCTTAACTACATCGGAAGCCACACCAACGCGATTCTTGAGTGGCTCAGGATGCCGGGCGACGTCGTTTTCATTGTAGGAGGCGTGCTGCCGATTTTCTACCTCACTTTGCTGGGAATCCGGTACGCGAAAGGGGGAAGTCGGAGGGAGGAATCGAAGGAGATTCTCTTTGCCGACGTGGTCACACAGTCGGAAGGGAGCAGATAAATGTCCCCCATATCCATTGAATTCCTTCTCATGCTCGGATACGCGGTCTTTCTCGCCTTGATCGCCCTGATTCTCGAATTTGCCGCGCGCCATGCGCACCGCCGCTCGCTGAGCATGCGAACTGCGGGATTTACGTACCATTCAGAACGTGATGTCTGGCGATGTCCGGAAGACCAGCACCTCTTCCCCGTCTTCTCCGACCCCGACAAGAGGGTGACGATTTACCGGGCGCCCGCCGCTGCCTGTAACGCCTGCAGAAGCAAGCCGGCCTGTACCGATTCCGACGCAGGTCGCGAGATCGAGCGAAGAGATTTGGCTGATCTTCAGTACGGTATGCAACGTTTCCATCGCGCGTTTTCGCTGACGCTGCTCGTCCTGGCGTCGTTGATCCTCGGCATCGAATTCTTTCGCATGACGGGCTTCTATCCACGCGCGATTCTGGCTGGGGTATTCACACTCTTTTCCCTGACTGCGTGGCGGCTTTCGAAGGCGCTGTTATTCGCGGCCCGGTCTGCCTCAGTTGTCAGGCAATCTTCGCGAGCGTGCTCTGATAGTCCTCGACGAACCTCCGAATTCCCTTCGTCGTGAGCTCATGCGCAATATCGAAGCGTTCCCATGGCTGATCCAGATTCAAAGACTTGTAGGGAATCGGCCTCAATGGATAACCGTCCGGTGTCGCTGGCTTGTGTGTGAAGTTCTGCTCCGGAAGAGGAAATCCTTTGGCGGCCCACTCTTCCAGAATCTTCGCCGGCACAGTCACAAGGTCGGCCTCCAGCGCAAAAGAGGCGAGGAGATGGTCAAGATTGCGGATGCTTGCCGCAAGCACGTGCACATGCCCATCGCTCCCTGCATACATCTTGCGGATATTCCTTATGAGATCCATTCCATTGTCCCCGCGGTCGTCAAGTCTTCCCACGAATGGGGAGACATACACAGGGGCGTTCGAGCCTTTCGTCGCGCTGTAGACAGCGGCAGCTTGC
>JAJXXG010000083.1 GCA_021781255.1 Acidobacteriota bacterium | reverse complement strand
GCAGCGCCGGCGGCTGGCGGTGGAATGCCGGGGCAGTAGCGCATGATTCTCGATACGGACAAGCTGTTCAACGATGCCGCGTACCGCGAGGATATGCGGCATCGTTGCATTACCGATCACTTCTTTCTGGCGGAGGTGATGGGGTTCCGCGACTTCACCGAGCGCATCCATCGGCCGGCGGTCGATCTGTACTTTCCGAAGAACCCTAATCTCTCAATTCGCGAGCAGCATCCGATCAAGAAGCGAATGCACCTCGACCCGCGAGGCACGTTCAAGACCACACTGGGTCGTGTAGATTCGCTGCAATGGCTGCTGGCTTTCTCGGAAGACATCACCATGCTGAATGAGACGGCGACGCAACCGCTGGCGGCGAAGATCAGCCTGGCGATCGCGAAGTACTTTTATCGCGGCAAGGGCTCGACGATGAAGCCGCTGCACCTGATGTTTCCGGAGATTTGCACCGACAAAGAGATCAAGATGCCGTGGGATACGCCGAACCGTAAGGAGACCGGCGACGGTGACCTCGATTCAACGATTTCGTTCACATCGCCGCAGTCGGAGCAGTCCGGCTGGCACCCGTGGGTGATCAACCCTGACGACATGGTGGCGACCGAGAACAGCGGCATCAAGGCCAGCGACGACGTGCGCAAGGGCGTCATTTCGACCTACTACACGAACGTGAACACGCTGCGCGGCGGCGGCTATATCAATGTCCGCGGGACGCGCTATCACCCGTTCGATCTATATGGCGACATCCTGGGAAAGATCGATCTCGAGCACCCGGAGCGGTCGGGATGGAAGTTGCTGATCCGCAAGGCGCTGATCACGCGAAACGACAAGCGCCTGGTTCCTGGGGAGTTTCCGGCCGAGGATGAGTGCGTGATGTGCTTCCCCGAACTGCCGGAGATGGGCTATGCGGATATGCGGCAGAAGTTCTTCGACGATTACGAGACGTTCATGTGCCAGCAAATGAACGACCCGCAGGGCGGTAGCGTGCCGACGTTCGACGAGAAGCTTTACGCCAGCTGCCTGGTGGCGCCGGAGCGGATACCGTTCGTTGGGCATAACGGCGAGGTGTTTTGCTGCTGGAGGATGCAGTATGGCGGCAAAAAGAACATGGCGAAGTATGCCGAGGGTGCGGCGGCGAAGATCATCGACGGCAAGATTTACGTGATTGACTGCTGGCAGACGACGCGCACGCCGACCGGGTTGGCCGAACTGATGGTGCAGATGCAGAAGCAGCACCAGGCGGACGGCATGATGATCCTGAACACGCCGGGGTGCGAGTTTATGCGCACGCTGATCAACAACGAGGCGGCGCGGCGCAACGTGAGCGTGAAGATTCAGTGGCCGTACTGGGAAGAGGATGACCACCGGCGCGATGCGGAGACGAAGCAGCTGGAACCGCTGATGAAGGTGGGGCGGCTGATGTTCTCGACCGCGATGACCAAGGCGGGGGAGTGTCATAAGCAGTTCGTCCACTATGGGCTGGTGGAGGAGAACGGAATCATTGAGTGCATCGGGACGCTGGCCGACCGGGTGCCGATGAGCCAGATGCGCGCGAACTGGCAGGAAGAGGAGATTGTGGCGCAGAGGCAGGTGCGCGACAATGCTATGCTGAATGCGTTCATGGGCCAGCAGGGGATGCCTGCGGTGGATGAAGAGGCGAGGATGAGAACGCAGGCGCATCTGGCGGCGATGTCGAAGGCGGTGAACTATCGCGGGATGCCCCCGCTGCCGGGAGGGCTGGATGGTTGATGTCCTTTATGCCCGAAAGGATTCGATTTACAAGACCTTGGAAGAATGCGAGGTTTGGGATGCCCAGCGCGATGCAAGAAATTGCCCTGGAGGTAATCCCGTGGTGGCTCATCCGCCATGTGCTCAGTGGGGGCGTATGCGAGGCCTTGCAAACGTGAATCCAGTAGAAAAATCGCTGGCGGTGCTGGCGGTGCTGGCGGTGCGGAAGTTCGGAGGGGTTCTCGAACATCCTTATGGATCACAGTTATGGAAACATTGCCGATTGCCAAATCCTGGGCGAGTAGACAAATGGGGAGGATTCACGCTTCCCGTTTTGCAGCAATGGTGGGGGCATCGTGCCGCAAAGCCCACTCTTTTGTACATTTGTGGGATCAATCCTGAATCGCTTCCGCAAATGCCTTTTGTGATGGGTGAACCACAATGCCATGTCGGCGGCTCAATGAAGCGCACGCCAGGCCATCAACAACGCGAATTGCCGAAGCCAGAAAGAACTCACACTCCAATTTTGTTCGCAAAATGGCTAGTCGAAATCGCGAATCTTACTGCACTGCGAAGCAGTCGAGAACGGTGCGAAGCACATGGCTGACATCCTCGAAATCGCGGCGCGGCCTTCGGGCGATGGCATGGTCATCGGCAATGAGCTGAATCCGCAGATTCAGGCCGATCAGATCGACATCAGCGAGGGTGGGATTGAGGCTCCGCTGCTGGATGACAATGCCGCCGCGACCGTGGTGTGGATGGATTTTCAGCGGGCATCAGCATGGCTGGAAGAGAAGGCGTGGCTGGCGGAGTGGCAGTACATCGACTACCTCTACCAGAGCCCGAACTTCGAGGGCGACTGGCGCACCGGCATGGGAGAGACAGCGCGCATCAGCCGGTTCAATGTGGCGAAGAACTCGACCACGATGAGCAACCAGGTGCGGCGATCCATCTTCGCCGATCAAAGCCCGTTTCTGCTGGAGGCGGAGGGCGCACTGGCCGACGATCCGGATGCAGAGAATATTCTGGATGCGTGGACGCATCTGCTGAACGTGCTGGATAAACGCGCCGATTTCGAATACAACATGACTCTGCTGGCCGAGTGCCAGGCCCTGCAGGGCACGGGGATCGCGGTGCCGCGGTGGACGACGCGGACGAAGATCAAGCGCGGGCGGCAGCGGGTGAAGCCGCCGGTGAGCATCGACCAGCCCCTGGGGCCTCCGGTGACCGTCGACACCGCCGAGAGCGACAAGTGGAAGCCGGTGCGCGAGACGGTGACCGAAAGCTGGCCAACGTTCGAGTTCCGGCGGCTGGGCATGACGATCTGGGACGAGAAGTGGAACACGCCCAACCGGCCGGACCTGAGCGCGCATTGCCGCATCGATGTCGATTACGTGTACTTCCAGGACCTGCAGCAGATGGCGCGGATGGAGTGTTACTTCGACATCCCGAGCGACGAGGAGCTGTTGCGATATTTAACAAACAACGCCTACGGCGATGCCATGCCACCGAACAACGTGGCGATGAACATGAACGGTAACAATGACGTGCTGATGAAGGCCAGCGGCGAAGAGCGCAACGTCAGCGCGAACCCGACCCAGAAGCCGATGATGAAGCTGGCTTACTGGACCGACGAGGTGGTATACGAGATGCTGGTGTGGGACGGGCGGATGAAGATTATCCGCAACGAGCGCCACGATCTCGAGAGCCATGCGCTGGGGTACTCGGCGACGTGGTGGAATATCGGGAACTCAGGTTACGGGCTGGGGATCGGGCGGATCAACGCCGGCGACCAGCGCATGAATCAGGGTGTGCTGAACGAAGTGTTGAAGATGATCGCGTATTGGACGAACGCGCCAATCGCTTACAACACGCTGTACGGCAACACCCCGACGCAGAACGTGGTGATGGGGCTGGGTACGCTATGGGGCCTGAACGCGCCCGAAGGTACGGATATCCGGAAGGTGATGGGGTATGTCGAGAAGCCCGCGATTCCCGCCGAGGCGTGGAAGATCATGGAGCTCGCGCAGGTGGGCGGAGCTGACGAGGTGGGCGCTAACCAGGGCGCGATGCAGGGCCAGATTACGAGCACCCAGGGCATCGCTCGGACGGCGACGGGGGCGAGCCGTGCAGCGGCGCAATCGGATGCGCAGATTGCAGACCCGGTGAGCCACCTGGAGGGCATTATCGTGCGCTGGAACCAGTTCAAGATTCACATGGTTCGCAACGAGATGCCGATCGCCGAGATACGTAGCATCCTGAGCAAGAAGTTCTCGAAGGCGATCATCGAGCAGGTGCTGGACAAGCTGCTGGATGAGGATGTGGAGTTCACGATCAAGGTGCTGGCCGGCCAGAAGCTGGCGGCGAAGGCGGCGATCGCGCAGCTGATTCCATTCCTGCTGCAACTGCTGCAGCAGCCGCAGTTGATGGAGTACATGCACCAGAAGGGCTGGACGATCAACTTCCTGGCGATCGAGAAGATATTCCTGCGGGTGAGTGAGCTACAGGGCGCAGAGGATATCATCGTGCCGCTGAGCCCGGAGGAGATGCAGAATGTGCAGCAGTTGAATCCGAACGCGCAACGGGTGCAGGCCGCGGCAACACTGGAGAAGATCCGCGGCGCGAACAAGATCGCCGAAGTGCAGGCCAAGGGCGCGACGGATATGCAGAACACGCTGGTCGACAAGATCATGGACAAGCTGCCGGTCGATGAACTGGGGTTGGCCGAGGGGCGGCTGGAGCGGAATACCGACATGCAGGAACTGCAGCAGGGAGTATGAGCGAACAGACCTTTACAATCCCGCCGATGTTTGAGCGCTACTCGCGCGGAATGCCGCTGAGTGACGAACTGGCGGCCTTGCGGGATGGAGCGGCGCAGCAGACGAAGCCGGAGCCGCTGGGGCAGTTGCGGCCGGAGGCTGTGGAGGATGTAGAGCGCGAACTGGAGCGGAGCGAGCGCTTGGCGCTGAAGGAGATGGTGATGTCGGCGGGGTGGCCGGTTCTGCGGCGGCTGCTGGAAAAATCTTTCCACAGAACAAAGAAAGGTGCTATATCTGTATCGCAGGACGATCCGCTGGGAAATGCACAGAAGATCGCCGAGGTATGGGCCTATGTGAAGGCTCTGGACCGGGTAAAACACGAGATCCCGGTGATGGTGCAGGCTGAGATCGACGAGATGGACGGGGTGAAGCAGTGATTTCGTACTGGACCGACAAGCGGGCGAATGGACAGCCGATAGAACCCGGCACCTTTGCGCGCGTGATCGATCTGGAGGACGGAACGCATCCGCAGTACGTCTATGGCGCGACGATGGATGAAGTCCTTGGCAAGATTGAGCGCAACCACGCGAACGCGCAGAAAGCACTGCTCGACGCCCGCAAATCTCCACCGACTGCTGCTTCCGCAGCAACTCCAATTAGCGGTCCTTCCCGCCTTTCCGCCGACGACAAGATGCGGCTAACGCTTGACCTGCAGAATCCTGCCAAGGCTGCGGCTGCAATGGTGAAGCTGATCGCCGATGAGACCGGTGTCGATCCGCTGACCGATGCCAAGCGGCGATATGGCGAACTGGCGGTGGCCTGGGAGCATGAGCATCCCGAGTTTTATCAGCATCCGGGTAACCGGCGTATTCTGGGCAACGAGGCAATCCGGAGGGCCGGTGGAAATCCGGCGCTGGTAACCCGTGAGATTTTGACTCAATGCTTCAACGATCTGCTCGCCGATGGCCAACTCTTCGAGGGCCAGAACGAGCCCACCCGCAACCCCTCAACCCCCTCAACGTTTCCTGCGGAGACTCAGGTTCAGCGCACAGAGAGGCCCAGACAGGGATTCACGACCGGCTATCGCCCACGCGGCGGCGGCGGAAATCCTCCACCCAGGACCTTGAAGTATACCGAGGATCAGTACTGGGCACTGCCGAATTCGAAGCGTCGCGAGCTGCTCATGGCTCGCGATGCCGATTTCGAGGCGGCGGCCCGTGCCTACGATCCGGCGGAGCAGCGCGCGAGCTAGCGCAGAAGGAAACGACCATGAAGACGAGCCGCATCCAGAACAATCGACTCACCGGGCACGAGCGGTTCGCGCTGGGCCTCTCGCAGGCTATCTACCAGGCGATCATGATCGTCGCCGCAACCGGTGCCGCGTTTTACGTGGCCGGATCAGCCGTGTTGCTGGCGGCCGCGATGGCGTCGCGTGGAGGCACCTTTACCGACGGTGCGAGCCCGGCGGCGAATACCACCACCAACATGCCGCAGGCGGGGCTGACGACGCACTACAACCGCGTCTTCATGCAGTGGCTGTACAGCAAGCTGAACAAGATGCTGATGTGCACCCACATGGACATGCCCGAGAAGAGCGGCATGGCGTTCCGCAACTTCATGAACGTGCCGCTGGGTGCGGATCTGGTGCAGCAGACGCAGGGGACGATTGGCAACCCCGAGGTTATCAGCACGAACTACAAGGATATCGTGCTGGCGCAATATGCCAATTACAACAACATTTCAGACCTTGCCTGGTTGACTTCCATCTCGAACGACATGGAGAACAACCGCAAGATCATGGCCTACCAGGCCGCGCTGACCATCGACGACCTGGTGATGGCCCAGTTCGACTACCTGCGTACCTGGGATACCCGGACCAGCAACCAGGACGCGACCGTGAGCCCGTACCCGTTCACGAAGAACATCATCGAGCAGATGCCGTTCTCGCTGGCCGCAGCCAATGTGCCGGAGATGATGGACGGCTACTACAACGGTTCGATTCATCCGTTCCTGATCGCCGACACAGTGCTGGACAACAGCAACAATTCGGTCGTCGACATCTGGAAACACACGGACGCAGGCCAGGTGAAGCTGGAGGAGATGCCGGGCGGCGGGATGGACAGCGAGGCCCAGGCGAAGGTGCTGGAACTGTTCGGCGGGCACTGGCGCGTCTCGACCAACCAGACGCAGACCGCGAACTACCTGGGCAGCGGCAACACGGCAATCAGTACCTACATGGCGGGTCGCGACGCCGTGCTATTCATCAACTTCCCGAACTCGCGCCATACCAAGATCGGCAAGGGCGGCGGGTGGAAAAACCTGAGCCTGTGGGCCGGCGAATTCTCGGCCCGCACCGCGTATGACACGAACATGGTGATCGCGGGCGGGACCGGCTACAACTTTGTGCTGGGGCTTGGGCTTCCGCCCGATGCCACCAGCCGTGCGCGCGTGGCGATGGCCGTGCCGCAGACCACCTAAACCCCCGGCGGGATGCCGAATAGAGAGGGGCGGGCTTGAACAGCCGCCCCAAGTTTTACCGAGGTAAACGATGGCGGAGAAAAAGACAGCGGCGGAGGAGTTGATCGAAGTCCAGTTGCGCAACGCGCGCAAGCAGGAGCAGTTGCTGGAGACGCAGTTGGTCAAGGCCGAGCTCGACAATGACATTGCCGCCGAGGAGAATGCCAAACGCATCGCTATCCGCGCCCAGCAGGCGCGTGAGCGCAGAGAGCGGCAGTTGAACCTGCGCATCGGCGTGGAGTCGCAGCGCGAGTTGCAGAACTCCTGCGAGCACCTGCAGGGCGCGCCGATGGCCAATCCCACCAAGGGTGGCGACGAGCGCCAGAGCATGCTGGTGGTAACACGCATGCCCGACGGCTGGACGCTGCTGATCTACTGCGCGAACTGCCGGGGCAAGTTCTTCACGCCGCATAAGCGCTTTATGCAGGAGGAGCCCTTCAGGAAGGGCGAGAAGATGCCGGCTGGAATCGTGCTCGAGCAGGATGAATCCAAGGCTCATGCCAAGGCGCGTGTCGCCAAGTATTACGCTGACGTGGAAGCCTTCGAACTGCTGCTGAGGAAGGCGGGCAAGAAGCTGAGCGAAGAGGCCAAGATGTACGGCGATTCGGGCACCTCGCACACTAACATCCTGAAGCGCACCGGCCAGCAGGTATTCGCGTGGCGCGCGTGCGATACGTGGCCGCAGGTGGATCTGAAGGCGCAGGCCGAAGAGAAGCAGCAGCAGGCAGCATAAGGGCGAGGAAAAGACGATGGGTGCAGATACCGTAACGCGAGGGGCGCCGCCGGCGACAATGCCTGGCACTGAAGGAATCGTATTGGATGCAGTCAATAATGTTCTGTACACCTTCGGCCAGAATGGAGCTCCGGTGGCTGTGGCTTCAGCAGGCAAGCCGCTGCCTTTGACTGGCCAGACGACCGCGAACTCCGCAACCGGGGGAGCGGCGACAGCTTTGCCCGCTGCTCCGCTCGGTTACCTGACACTGACGATCAATGGCACCGCTGCGAAGATCCCGTATTACGCCCCGTAGAAATACCTTATCTATGATGTTTGAATACGATGTGCGGAAGATCGAGATGCGGGAGCTCGAAGAGTTTTTGAATCGTCGCGCCCGCCATGGATGGAGGCTCGTCGAGGTCAACTTTCCTTCCGCGCTGCACGCGTTCTGCATCCTAGAGAGAGAAGTCAAGCGCTACACCATCCGCATCACCCTGGAGAACAAAGAAATGATCACCAAAGCTGGAGATTCCGGAACCTTCAACGCTGTACTGCAGGACAACGGCGTAACCATCCCTCTGCCTTCGGGCGCAAGCTTCGTCTGGACCGCCGACGACAAGTCGGCCGTTCTGACGCCCGATGCCAGCACCGACAATTGCGTGGTGACCCTGCCCGCCAGCGACACCGCCGCGAGCGTCACCATCACCGCAACGACTACCGACCCCACCGGCAAGTCTGTCTCCGGCAGCATCACTCTGCCGCTGACTCCCGAACCGCAGCAGTTCACTGTATCGATTACTCAGACCGCTTAGGCGAGTCTGGATGTAGACTGGAGCGGCCCATCGTTCAAACAGCGGTGGGCCGCTTTGGAGTTTTCGGAGAAGTGGAATGAAATGTCCGGAATGTAATTCGTCTAGATTCTTCGAACTAAGCCACGGGCAAACCATGATGGGGAGTCACGCCGAACCGCCCCATGTCCATGATCCGAATAGCCATACCCGTCTGTTTGTCTGCGAAAACAACCATAAGATCGAAATTTATTACACGGTGGCCTGCCCAGTAGAAGGCTGCGAATATGGGAAATAGCACCAAGACGCTCGGCAGCATGTTCGATTACATCGCCTTCGCGGGGATCCCCGATCCGCGCAAGGGGCCGGCGGGCTATGGCGACAAGGCGGCGCTCGAGATTGCCGACGGCGTGATGAAGATGATCGTATGCGAGCGGCTGAACTGGAAGTGGAACTCGACCGTGGCAGCGCCGTTTTACACCAACAGTTGGCAACAGGACTATCCGCAGCTCGCGCAGCCGAACGGTCCGATCGGCTGGGGCGAAGACATCACGGCGATTAACATCAACTCCACTTCCCTGCCCAAGCCGATCATGGTGCCGACGCCGAAGTGGAGGAAGAACCTGCCGCGCACCAGCCAGAGCCAGTGGGGCGTCTTCAACATGTGCTGGATGTACAACCGCGACCTGGCGCTGGGCGTGTGGCCGGGCGCGAATACGGTCTACCAGCCGCTAGTGGGCAATGGGCCGACCGCGCAGAACCCACTGATGAACTTTCTGGACAAGAACGGCAATATCCTAATCCTGACGACGTTCGGGACGACGGGCTCGACCGCGCCCTTTGCCGCGGCTGGCGCGCCAGAGGGAACGCTGGTCGACGATGGCAGCGTAGTGTGGACAGTGGTGAGCCCATCGAGCCAGGGATTCCGCATCGACAATCTGCCCGGCGCTACGGCTCCGGTGTGGCAGGTGATTCCGGTGTTTCAGTACGACCCACCGCTGTTCACGAGTATGGCGCAGTTGCTGGATCCGATTCCGGACAGCTACTCACTATTTTTCCGCGAGGGCCTGGAGGCGGGGTGCAAGAAAGCGGCCAGCGATCCGAAGATGAAGCAGGAGGGTTATGCGGAGTGGGAGCGCTGGGAAATGATCACGCTTCCGCAGGCCGCGAAGCAGGGCGACCGGGAGACGAACATCTACGGATTGATGCCGGCGGGCGGTGTCGTAGACACGCGCTGGGCGCGCGGCGGACCGATCTCGGCGGGTAACCCATATGGTTGGTGGCAGTAAAAAGTTATAAGTATTGCAAAGGATTATATAAGTGGCAGGTATAAAACGTCCATTTCTCCGATATCACGGTGGAAAGTGGCTTTTGGCGAACTGTATTATTTCGCTGATGCCAAAGCATCGGATTTACACCGAATGTTTTGGCGGCGCTGCAAGCGTTCTACTGCAAAAGCCGCGCAGCTATGCCGAGGTTTACAACGACAAATGGGATACTGTCGTGAACGTTTTCAAAGTGATGCGGGATCCGATCCATGCGCTTGAACTCAAGCGGGTGATTGAGCTGACGCCATATGCCCGCGCCGAGTTTGATCAGACTGGCGAGGTCCATTTGCAAGCGGTCGTTGATCCTGTTGAGCGGGCCAGGCTAACAGTCCTTCGGTCTTTCGCCGGCTTTGGAAGCGCGGCGACGAACGCAAGGCATAGCACAGGTTTTCGCTCAAATTCGAATAGATCGGGCACTACGCCGGCGATGGACTGGGTAAATCTGCCTTCACACATCGACGCGCTAGTGGAGCGTCTGAAGGGCGTGACGATTGAGAATCGCGAAGCGACGACCGTGATCCTTCAGCACGACACGAAGGAAACTCTGCACTACGTCGACCCTCCCTACGTCCATTCGACCCGCAATATGGATCGCGGCAACTCCGCTTACGAATGCGAAATGAGCGACGACGATCATCGGCTGTTGGCTGCGGTGTTGCGCGGCGTGAAGGGCATGGTCATGCTATCGGGCTATGAGTCGCCGCTATATGCAGAACTTTACGATGGATGGCAGCGGATCGAACGGCAGTGCATGGCTGATGGTGCGCGCCAGCGGACCGAGGTACTTTGGTTTAATGCAGCGGCGTGGAAGAACCGGCCACAAATGCAGTTGCTGGAGGTTGGCTAGATGGGGTCAGTCTCAATCACGGTTCAGGACGCGGTGAATTATGTGAAGACGCTGATTAAGAACCAGCGCCTGAACATCAGCAACTACCAGCCTGGCCTGACATCAGCAAATATCACTTTGCAGCGGATTCTGGGGCCGCCGTTCGCGTACCGATTCAACCGCTTCAACTTCTCGATTCCGATCACTGCCGCGGGAAAGACCGATTACCAGGTGAGTTTGCCGACGCTGGGATTTATGGAGGAGATGTGGCTGGAGGATTCGAGCGGAACGATCTATGCGATCGAGGGACGCACGGATCTGCGCAAGTCGAGCAGCTCGCAGCGCCCGCAACTGGTGGCTCCGGTCTATGACGACAACCAGGGCAACATCACTTTCCGCTTCGACTATGTGCCGGACCAAAACTACACATTCTTTTGCGATGCGCAGAATAAGGCTCCGCTGCTGAAGGGCTGGAGCGATGTGTTCGGGCCGGTGCCGGATGAGTTTGGATACATCTACCACAAGTGGTTTCTGAGCGAGGCCGGGCTGATTGTCAACGACGCTCGCTTTGAGATATGGCGGCGCGAGGCGGTGGCGGCGCTTCTGGCTACGCAGGATGGCCTGGACGAGCAGGCCAAGGCGATCATGTTCGAGCAGATGCTGAATGTGGGACGGACATCGCTGCGCAGCGAGATGGCGGGCAAGTTGGGATCGAATGCACGAGCCTCGTAAAATAGCCGCTTGACATACGGAATAATTACGGATATAAAGAAAGCCGTGAGGGTTTTCAAAATGACAATTCAGCAGTTGATTGATAAAAACCTATCTCTTCCAGCGGGCCTGACGCAGACCGGCGATCTTTACCTGACCGGCTACGCGCACGCTCTTCCAGCGGGCCTGACGCAGACCGGCTATCTTGACCTGACCAGCTACGGACACGCTC
>JAJXXG010000170.1 GCA_021781255.1 Acidobacteriota bacterium | reverse complement strand
GTGGTGCCTTTCGCATCACGAAGAGAGCTTCCTCTACACGCACTTCGAAGAGATTTGCGAAATCATGAAGGCCTACGACGTCTCCTTCAGCTTGGGTGACGGCCTTCGTCCGGGATCAATCTACGATGCCAACGACGAGGCACAATTTGCCGAGTTGCGCACGCTGGGCGAGCTGACGCAGATTGCGTGGAAGCACGATGTGCAGGTGATGATCGAAGGGCCCGGCCATGTTCCCATGCAGTTGATTGAGGAGAACATGACCGAGGAACTGCGTCACTGCATGGAGGCTCCGTTCTATACGCTGGGGCCGCTTGTCACCGACATTGCTCCCGGGTACGACCATATCACCAGCGCCATCGGCGCTGCGCAAATTGGCTGGTACGGCACCGCAATGCTCTGCTATGTCACGCCTAAGGAACACCTTGGGCTGCCGGACAAGGAGGACGTACGCACCGGGATCGTGACGTACAAGATTGCCGCACACGCAGCGGATCTTGCAAAAGGCTGGCCGGGAGCGCAGTTGCGCGACAACGCGCTCTCAAAAGCCAGATTCGAATTTCGCTGGCAGGACCAATTCAACCTCAGCCTCGATCCCGAGCGCGCGAGGGAGTACCACGACGAAACACTTCCCCACGAGGCGGCGAAGACCGCCCATTTCTGTTCAATGTGCGGACCGAAGTTCTGCTCAATGAAAATCACGCAGGAAATTCGCGACACCTACTCCGGCGACGTGGGGCAAGCGATGGCGGAGAAGGCTCGGGAGTTCCGAGAATCGAAAGGGGAATTGTATCGATGAGTAAGCCTGATATTACGATAGTGGGTGGTGGTCTGCTGGGCCGAACACTGGCCTGGCGGGCCGCTCTTGCGGGACTGGCGGTTACGCTGTATGACGCAAACGACCGCTTGGGGAACGAAGCGACTGCATGGGTTGCGGGCGGCATGGTTACACCGCAGGCAGAAGCCGTGGATGCCGAACCGGAAATTGTAGCGATGGGCCGGCGCAGCCTGGAGTTGTGGCCTGAGTGGCTCAAGCAGCTCGGCACTCCCGTTCACTACAGCACCGCCGGAACACTGCTTGTGTGGCAGAGATCAGATGCAAGCGAAGCAAGGCGCTTCGAGACCTTGTTGAAGACCCGTGACCCCCATGCGCGTTACGAGCGTCTGGACGGCGGCCAACTCAGCGCAAAGGAACCGTCGCTCGGCAAGCGTTTTCCAGAGGGGCTGTTTCTGCCCGGCGAGGCGCATGTGGATAACCGGGAATTGCTGCCCGCGATGGCCGACGCTCTGGATGGGTTGGGCGTGGAGTGTCATTGGAACCGGCGTGTGGAGGATTCGGAGCGGCTGGAGGCAGCGATCACCGTCGACTGCCGCGGCAAAAGCGCCAAGAGCCGCTGGAAGCAACTGCGCGGCGTGCGCGGGGAACTGGTTCGTCTGCATGCGCCCGGAGTCGAGTTTGAGCACATGATTCGTCTACTGCATCCGCGTTATCCTCTGTACCTGATCTCTCGGCCGGGTGGCAATGTGGTCGTGGGAGCTACATCGATTGAGGCCGATGATTGTACGCCGGTCTCGGTGCGTGGCGCACTGGAACTGCTCTCTGCTGCCTATGCTGTATTGCCCGAGCTTGCCGAAGCAAGGATTCTCGAACTCGATTGCGACTGCCGTCCGGCGCTGCCTGATAACCGTCCGGGCATGCGCTACAGTGCGGACGATCGGCTGCTGGAAGTGAACGGACTTTACCGGCATGGATTCCTGCTGACGCCCACGGTGGTCGAAGAGGTGTTGACGATTCTGCCTGACTTGCTGCGCAATCCCGCAGCCGGACTCATGGCATCGTCACGGTGGCCGTCGCTGGGCGCGCGGGAGCAGGAGTTGCTATGTCAGTCATCGTAAACGGAGAGCCGATCAACTTGACGGGTACCCCGGCTACTCTTGAAGGCTTGCTGTTGTCGCTGGCTCCACAGAAACCGTTCGCAGTGGCGCGAAACCAGGAGTTTGTCCCCTCGTCTGCATACGCGCAATGCGAATTGCAGGACGGGGACCGGATCGATATTGTGTACCCGTCCGCGGGAGGATAAACGTGCAGGACGCATTGAAGATCTATGACCAGGTTTATGAAAGCAGAATGCTCTTGGGAACCGCGCGCTATGAATCGCCGCTGCAACTTAGGGAGGTGATAGAGGCCGCGGAGCCGGCGCTGCTCACCGTAGCGCTGCGCAAGCAGATGGCGGGTGGTTTGCTGTCCGGAGAAGCATTCTGGAAGATTGTTCGCGGCACCGGCAAACCGGTGCTGCCGAACACGGCCGGCTGCAACACCGTGAAAGAGGCGCTGAATACTGCGCTGATGGCGCGCGAAGTATTTGGGACTGACCTGATCAAGCTGGAGGTGATCGGCGACGAGGTCAATCTTCAGCCCGATCCCTTTGGCCTGGTGGAAGCGGCAGCTGAGTTAAGCAAGCGGGGCTTTCGCGTCTTTCCTTATTGCACGGAGGACCTTGTTCTGTGCCGGCGCCTGCTCGACTCGGGATGCGAAGTGCTGATGCCGTGGGCAGCGCCGATCGGCACCGGCCAGGGACCGCGCAATCCCAAAGCTCTGCGCGAATTGCGTGAGCGGCTGTCGGATGTTCTGCTGATTGTGGATGCAGGGCTTGGTCTGCCGTCTCACGCATGCCAGGTCATGGAGTGGGGTTTTGATGGCGTGCTGATCAATACGGCTGTTTCGCGAGCGATTGACCCGATCCGAATGGCGACAGCCTTCGCTCAGGCTGTACATGCCGGGCGTGCGGGATTCCTCGCCGGCCCCATGCCGGTGCAGGAATTGGCCGTGGCCAGCACACCCGAGATCGGAAAGCTGTTCTGGAATG
>JAJXXG010000551.1 GCA_021781255.1 Acidobacteriota bacterium | reverse complement strand
CCCGCTCGCGGTGCGCCGGATACGCGCCCTGCGAGGCTGGCAAGCGCCTGCGCGAACTGCCGCGGGCCCGCAGACCCGCGGCGCAGTCCGTTCAAATGCTGATTCCTACTTTGTAGCGCGGCCATAGCGGACGCATCGCGGAGTGGTCCACAAACGGCTCGCCGTCGCACTCCACCACGATCGTAGTGGCGGGCTGGTCCGGCGCCGTCATCGGCAGCCCGGTCAGCCTGAAGCTGAACTCGTCCTGCGTGAACTCCACCTTCTCCCCGGTCTTCAGCAGATGGGCTGACAGCGCCTTGGGCTTCAGGCCGCCGATGGCCAACACCGCCTCCGGCCTGTAAAAGTCCAGCCACTCCGCCGCCGGCGTATGCCCCGGCCAGTCGTACACGTGTATGTACAGCGTGTTCCCCTTGCGCGTAAAGTTCTCCAGCGCGTACCCGTCGGCATGCATGCGTTCTGATGCGTAGATGGTAGCGCTGTTGGTCTCCATCCACTTGCCCACGGCCTCCAGAACCTCAACCGAAGGCTGTGGCACGGAACCATCCGGCTCGGGACCGATGTTCAGAAGATAATTGCCCCCGCGCCGCGCGCAGGTGATCAGGTTATTCACAATCGTCTTTGCCGTCTTCCACTGATCGTCGGTACGGTTGAAGCCCCAGCTCTCGTTCAGTGTCATGCACGTCTCCCACGCGCGGCCGGCCTCCGAGGCTTGGATGTGCTGCTCCGGCGTGGCGAAATCGCCTTCCAGTCCGTTGCGGTTGTTCACAATGATCTCGGGCTGCAGTTCAAACACCATCTGGTTCATCCGCTCTGACTCCCATTGCTCGGGGCTGAGCGGCCAGTCCACGTCGTACCACAGGATGTCGATCTTGCCATAGTTGGTCAGCAGCTCGCGGATCAGGCCGTGCGTGTAATCCACAAAGCGCCGCCGCGCCGCCTCGTCGGTCTTGCAGGTGGCGCCATCGGGATGGTGCCAGTCCATCAGCGAGTAGTAGAAACCCACACGCAACCCTTCAGCCCGCGCCGCCTCTACGTATTCCCGCACCAGATCGCGCCCCGGTCCCTGCTGCATGGCGTTGTAGTCGGTCAGCTTCGTGTCCCAGTTGCAAAAACCTTCATGATGCTTGGTGGTCATCACCATGTACTTCTGCCCTGCGCGTTTGGCCAGCCGCGCCCAGTCGCGCGCCGCATTCGGCTTGGGATGAAAGTTCTTGGCCAGAATCTCGTACTGCGGAATGGGTACGCCCTGGTGCTCCTTCACCCACTCATGCTGCCCGATTACGCTGTACAGCCCCCAGTGGATGAACATGCCGAACTTTGCCTCGTGCCACCATGCCATGCGCGCGTCGCGCGTCGCCGCCTGCTTCTGGTCGGTGGCGGTAGCTCCGGCCGGTTTTGCGCCGGCCTGTGTGCCCGGTGCCGTCGGCATGGCCAACCCCTCGGCTCGTCCTGCGGCCAGTGCCGCCGCGCCCGCCGCGCCAAACTGTTTCAAAAACGACCGTCTCGTGCTTTCACTCCAATCCATTGCCATCTCCTTCTCTTTGTTCGCAGCTCTCGGTCGGCGTTCGGACCGATTTTTCGTTAGCGTTTACGAAATGTGCGCAAATTTCCTGCCGAGCCAATATAACAGACTCGTGCAACGCCCGGATTCTCTGTCATATCCGCCTGCCGGCTTCCTATACACTGCTTCCATGACCGTCCGCATGAAGGACATCGCAGCCGATCTGGGCGTTTCGGTGGTTACAGTTTCGCGGGCGCTTCGCAATCGCCCCGACATCGCCGAGGCGACGAAAGCCAGAATTCTCGAACGCGTGAAGCGGCTCAACTATCGTCCCAACCTCACCGCGCGCAGCCTCGTCACCGGCCGCAGTTCGCTCATCGGCCTGGTCGTGCCGGACCTGATTCATCCTTTCTTCGGCGAGATCGCCAAAGGGCTCTCCGCCCGGCTGCGCGACAAGGAGTATTACCTGATCGTCTCTTCTTCCGAGAGCGATCCTCAGCTCGAGCAGGACGAGGTCGAGCACATGCTGGCCCATCACCTCGATTGCTTTGTGGTGGCCAGCAGCCGCAAGGATACGGATAGCCTGCGCCGCATCGACGAAGCCGGTGTGCCGCTCGTCCTCGTCGATCGCCGCTTCCCGGGATTCGCCTCCCACTTTGTCGGCGTCGACGATGTCAAGGTGGGCGAGCTGGCAACTGAGCATCTGATTGCCCAGGGCTGCCGGCGCATCGCGCATATCCGTGGCCCGCAGACCAGCATCGGCAACGCCCGCGCCGAGGGCTACTCCAATGCTCTCGCCCGGCACGGCATCAAGCTTCCTGACAGCTACGTCGTCGCCTGCGGCGAGGCCTCCGATTCCGACGGCGAAACCCGCGGCCGCCGCGCCATGGAAGAGATTCTCGCGCTCAAGCCCTGCCCTGACGGCCTCTTCTGCTTCAACGACACCATTGCCGTCGGTGCCATGGATCGGGCCTTCGAGGCCGGCCTGCGCATTCCCAAAGATATAGCCGTTGTCGGTTGCGGTAACTTCCACTACAGCAGCAAGCTGAAAGTCCCGCTTACCAGCATCGATCAGAAATCGCGCGAAATCGGCGAGCGCATCGCCAAATTGATCGTGTCGCTGCTCGAAAAGCCGCATTCGGCGCGATCGAGAAGCATCGTCCTGGAGCCGGAGTTAATCGCCCGCGAATCCTCGCGGCTGCGGTAGCTGGCAGTCAAGCCTCGCCGTGCATGCCGCGCAGCCGCCCCACAGAAATACGGCGATCATGGAGAGGCTTCAAATCCTGATCGCCGGGCTCACCGCGCGTCATTATGCCACCGGCCCCCTCTGGATCGAGCTCCAACTATTGATCGTTGGCCAGAAA
>JAJXXG010000025.1 GCA_021781255.1 Acidobacteriota bacterium | reverse complement strand
GAACGGTTCATTGCTCACGCGCGACTTGCCAATCTTGTTCACTTCGGCGCGATGCATTCGAATCACATCCAGGAACGGCTCGCGGTTCACATAGAAGCCAGGGCATGCGCCGCCTTGCCGCTCCACACTGGCTGTCAATGCCGTTGCTGACGGAATTGCCGGACAGTTCTGCGCCAGCACCGCCGACTGCAGATAAGCCTGCCCGCAAAGAATAGCCGTTAGTGCGCCAGCCAGGTCGCGGCCAGCCACCGAGTCATAAGGAAGCCCGAACGCCATCAACAACGCGCCGAGGTTCGCATAACCCAAGCCTAGCGGCCGATAGTCATGCGAGTTCTTCGCAATCGCCTCGGTTGGATAGCCGGAGTTATCCACCAGAATTTCCATCGCCGTAATCACCACTGAAATCGCATGGCGATAGGCCGGAATATCGAAGGTCCCCGCGGGCGTCACGAACTTCAGCAGATTGAAGCTCGCCAGGTTGCACGCCGAGTTGTCCAGGAACATGTACTCCGAACATGGATTCGAGGCGTTGATACGCGCCGTGTTCTTGCTTGTGTGCCAGCGATTGATGGTCGTGTCAAACTGCAATCCCGGATCGCCGCACAGCCACGTTGCCTCGGCGATCTTACGCATAATCTCCCGCGCCTTGTAAGTCTTTACAGGATTGTGGCCCTTCACCGTCCGCGTGCAGAATTCGCCGTCCTGCTCGTAGGCGTGCATGAATTCGTCGCTCACGCGCACTGAGTTGTTCGCGTTCTGGAAGAAGATCGAAGAGTAAGCCTCCGAGTCCGGCCCTGAGCCGTCATAGCCGGCTTTGATGAGCGTGAAGGCTTTGGCTTCCTCCTTCGCCTTGCACTCGATGAACTCCATGATGTCCGGATGGTCCACATTCAGGATCACCATCTTGGCCGCGCGCCGCGTTTTGCCGCCGGACTTGATAACGCCCGCGAATGCATCAAAGCCGCGCATGAAACTCAGCGGTCCCGACGCCTGTCCGCCGCCCGAGAGCAATTCCATTGAGCCCCGAATCGTGGACAGGTTGGTGCCCGTGCCTGAGCCCCACTTGAAGAGCATTCCCTCTGTCTTGGCCAGCGTCAGAATTGAGTCCAGCGAGTCTTCCACCGAATTGATAAAGCAGGCCGAGCACTGCGGATTGCGGTAGCCAGTTGCCGAGAACCGCACTCCACCCGTCGCCGGGTCCCAGTGCCAGTTCTGCGCGTCCGAATTCGGCTCCAGCCGGTCGCAACCCACGTTGAACCACACCGGCGAATTGAAGGCCACCTTCTGCGTTAGCAGCATCGCCGCCAGCTCGTCATAGAAGACCGCCGCGTCCTGCGCTGAGGCAAAATATCCGCCTGCCAGGCCCCAGTCGCGAATCGTCTCTGCCACGCGGCCTACGAGCTGCCGTACGCCCGTCTCACGCTCCGGCGTACCAAGCTGTCCGTGCAGATATTTCGAGGCCACAATATTGGTCGCCGTCATCGACCAGTCGATCGGCACTTCCACATCCTTCTGCTCAAAAATCGTGTTGCCCTTGCTGTCGGAAATCAGCGCCGTGCGCCGCTCCCACTGCACCTCGTCATAGGGCGAAATACCTTCCTTTGAAAATCGGCGCGTGAAGGTCAACCCGACCTGGCTCACGGGGGCCTGGTAGGAAGAAGCAGAAGTTTGTAGATTGGCCTCGTTCATCGAATCCTCTCAATCAGCAATTTGGGTGGAATCCTCCTGCCTATCCCCGGCTTGCCGCCCCTGAGACTAGGCCCTTTGGACTCACACGTCTTGCGGGAAAGCGGAGGATGCAACTCGCCAGGGGCTTTAAGCCCTCAGCGGTTGGACGGCGACGCAAGCCGCCGAGTTTGTTGCATCCCGTTTAAAGCCGCAGATGAAAAAATAGCGCTGTCTATGGTGCAAGTCAACACCAAACCACAATATCTAGTGTTTTGTTCGCATTTGAGGAATTCGACCCTCAAACAGCCCATTTTTGCCTGTGGAAAGCTTGGACGACCCTGCCAATTGCGACTTTGAGCGGCATTCTGATGTCCAAGTCAGCTCCAGACGCGGGCTTCACGCCCCTGCCCTTTACCATCCTCAAGCCTATGCCTGGCTGCACCCGCATTCAACGCTGAAGTGCGGTGCAAAACGGCCCTGGATTGTGCGAAACCAGGCCTTCTCCGGACGGCATCATCCGGCCATATCAGCCAACCCTCGGTCGTTTCACTGATACGCTTGGTAAGTGAGTCCTACCAGCCCTGACCTGCAAAACTGGAAACCGGTGTCACGTCCCCAGCCCGTCACCCTGCGCGGCCGCTATGTCATGCTTGAGCCGCTGGACCGCGCCCGCCATGCCGAGCCGCTCTGGCAGGCCCTCCGCGGACACGATGAGGTCTGGACCTGGATGGCAGGCTCACCTGCTGCCAGCCCTGAAGAGCTTGCTGACGGCCTGGAACAGTGGCAGGAGAGAGAGCGCGCAGTACTCTTTGCCATCCTGCCACTCGAAACCGGCAGACCTGGAGGCTGGGCGTCCTACATGCGGATAGAGCCAACGCACGGTGTCATTGAGGTCGGCAACATCATGTATTCTCCCGCCTTGCAACGAACTCGCGCGGCCACTGAGACCATGTTTCTTATGGCCCGCCACATCTTTGAGGATCTCGGTTATCGCCGCTATGAGTGGAAGTGCAACGCGGAGAATGAGGCCAGCCGCCGTGCCGCGCTGCGTTTCGGCTTTTCCTTTGAGGGCATCTTCCGGCAGCACATGGTTGTGAAGGGCCGCAATCGCGATACTGCGTGGTTCGCCATGCTCAATCGCGAGTGGCCCGCCAGAAGACGCGCCTTTGAAGCATGGCTTGATCCCGCCAACTTTGATGC
>JAJXXG010000590.1 GCA_021781255.1 Acidobacteriota bacterium | reverse complement strand
GGCGATCTTCACCGCGCGCTCCACCGGAAACCGGTACACCCCGCAACTGATCGCAGGAAACGCCAGCGTTCTGAGGCCCTTTTCCCGCGCAATCCTGAAAACCGACCGGTAGCAGCTTGCCAGCAACTCCGGCTCGCCGCGCTCGCCGCCGCTCCACACCGGCCCCACCGTGTGAATCACGTACTTCGCCGGTAGCCGGTAGCCCCTGGTCAGCCTGGCCTCGCCCGTCGGGCAGCCGCCCAACTGGTAGCACTCATCAAAAAGCTCCGGCCCCGCCGCGCGATGGATCGCTCCATCCACGCCTCCGCCGCCCAGTAGTGAGGTATTCGCCGCATTCACAATCGCATCCACCGCCAGCGTTGTAATGTCGGTTTTGACTACTTCGATTTTTGCGCTCATCTCAATCTCACGCTCACCGTCCGCGCTTTTTGAGCGCGGCTTCTTCCGTTGCCCTATTTTTCGCTGTCGAGCATACGCATCTGGTGCGCGTCATACCGGGTGCCCGCAACGGCTTCGGGGGGAATGGCTGCTTCAATCTGTGCAATCTCTTCCGCGGTGAGCTTCATCTCAAGCGCGGCGAGGCTCTCTGCCAGTTGCGTGCGCTTCCGCGCGCCCATCACCGGAATGATCGACCCACCCTTGGCCAGCACCCAGGCCAGCGCCAACTGCGCGGTTGTAATTCCCCTGGCTGCGGAAATCTGGCCCAGTTTTGCCACGAGCTCCACGTTGCGGGCAAAGTTGTCGCCGGAAAAGCGTGGCATGTGGGCGCGATAGTCTCCCTGGGCAGCCGGCCGCGTGCCCGACAGCAGGCCGCGCGAAAGCACACCATAGGCCGTAACGCCGATGCCCAGCTCATCGAGCACTGGGAAGATCTTCTGCTCCGGTCCGCGGCTGATCAGCGAGTATTCAATCTGCAGGTCCACGATCGGATGCACGGCGGCGGCGCGGCGGATGGTCTCAGGACCAACCTCGGAAAGCCCAACATGGCGGACATAGCCGGCCTTGATCATGTCGGCGATGGCGCCCACCGTCTCCTCGATGGGAACCACAGGGTCGAGCCGGGCCGGCCGGTAGATGTCAATGTGTTCCACGCCAAGGCGCTGGAGCGTGTAGGAGAGCCACGTTTTCACGGCTGCGGGGCGGGCGTCGTAACCGAGCCACGAGCCGTCGGGAGCGCGCTGCGCGCCAAATTTTACCGAGAGCAGAACCCCGTCCCGGCGTCGGTGCAGTGCCCGGCCAATGAGCATTTCGTTATGGCCCATTCCGTAGAAATCACCGGTGTCGATCAGGTTCACGCCGGCGTCGATCGCCGCATGGATCGTGGCAATGCTTTCGGTCTCGTCCGCCGCGCCGTACATGCTGCTCATGCCCATGCAGCCCAGTGCGAGTGGAAAGATCTCAGGGCCTGTAGCTCCCAGCTTGCGAGGTTGCGCGGTCACAGTGCTCATCGTTCAGGTTTCCTTTAAACAGCATCCTATGCGTAGCGCCTCGATCCGGCAAGGGAATGCGATGCTGCGGCTGTGTTGGAGAGTCTGCAACCCGGGTGGCTGCGCATTCGCGCCGGCTTTTTGAAAATGTCAGGCAGTCCAAGAGACGGTTCTTCAAGCACTTGACACGAACGAAGGTTGCCATCCCTGGCCCCGGGCCGAATTTTCCACTTTGATTCGGACCCTGTTCTCTGCCATACTTGCATGTGCCCACCAGGTACGTCCAACCCCAAACTACAACAAGTGAGGTTGCATCCATGTCGGCAAAGTATGTCTTTGTGACGGGCGGAGTTGTATCCAGTTTAGGCAAGGGTCTCGCAGCGGCTTCCATCGGCTGCCTGCTCGAGAGCCGCGGCCTGCGCGTCAACCTGATGAAGTTCGACCCCTACCTCAACGTCGATCCCGGCACCATGTCGCCCTTCCAGCACGGCGAGGTCTTTGTCACCGACGACGGCGCCGAGACCGACCTCGACCTGGGCCACTACGAGCGCTTCACGCATGCGCCCCTTTCGCGCGACAACAACTACACCACCGGTCGCATCTACGAGCAGATCATTTTGAAAGAGCGCCGCGGCGACTACCTCGGTAAAACCGTCCAGGTCATCCCCCACGTTACCAACGAGATCAAAAACGCCATGCGCAAGGTGGCCGCGAACGGCGCCGACGTCACCATTGTCGAAATCGGCGGCACCGTGGGCGACAACGAATCGCTTCCGTTCCTCGAAGCCATTCGCCAGATGCGCCAGGATCTGGGCCGCGAAAACACCGTCTTCGTCCATCTCACCCTCGTCCCTTTCATCGCCGCCGCGCAGGAGCTCAAAACCAAGCCCACGCAGCACTCCGTTAAAGAGCTGCTCTCCATCGGCATCCAGGCCGACGTCCTGCTTTGCCGCTCCGACCGCAACCTCGGCCGCGAAATCAAGCAGAAGATCGCCGCCTTCTGCAATGTCGAAGACAAGGCCGTGATCGCCGCAACGACGGTGAAATCCATCTACGAGGTTCCGCTCAGCTTCGCCCAGGAAGGCGTCGACGCGCTGATACTCAAGTACCTGCACAAGGAAGCGCCCGAGGCCGACCTGGCCAGCTGGCGCGACCTGGTCGACCGCTGCTACCACCCCAAAGACGAAGTCGCCATCGCCATCGTGGGCAAGTATGTTGAGTATGAAGACAGCTACAAGTCGCTCAAGGAGGCGCTCACGCACGGCGCCGTCGCGCAGAGCCTGAATCTCAAGGTTCACTGGATCGAGGCCGAAGGGCTTGAGTCGCAATCGCCCGACGATCGCAGCTACGAGGCGCAGTTGGAGGGCTTCGACGGCATCCTGGTTCCGGGCGGCTTCGGCAAGCGCGGCATCGAGGGCATGTTGAACGCTATCCGTTATGCGCGCGAGAAAAACGTGCCTTTCTTCGGCATCTGT
Source organism: Acidobacteriota bacterium (assembly GCA_021781255.1). The sequence goes on along the minus strand of JAJXXG010000590.1, from coordinate 8,749 downwards.
CTCGGCATGCAATCCGCGTGCATCGAGTTTGCACGCAATGTCTGCGGCCTGAGGGGCGCGAACTCCAGCGAATTCGATCCCGCCGCCGAGCACCGCATCATCTACAAACTGCGCGAGCTGCTGGGCGTGGAAGAGATGGGCGGCACCATGAGACTGGGCGCCTGGACCTGCAACCTGCAGCCCGATTCGCTCGCCTCGCGCGCATACAGCGGCGCAACAGAAATCAGTGAGCGCCATCGTCACCGCTACGAATTCAACCGCGAGTACGAAGCGCTGCTCACCGGGGCCGGCCTGCGCATCTCAGGCGCTACGCCCGACTTGACCTACGTCGAGATCGTCGAGATCCCCGGCCATCCCTACTTCCTCGGCTGCCAGTTCCATCCCGAATTCAAATCCAAACCCCTCGAGCCCCACCCGCTTTTCTTTGAGTTCGTGAAGGCGAGCTACAAATACCGCCTCGCGCACCACGCATCCAGCGCCCGCGAACCCTCCACTCTATCCAACGCGTAGTCGCACCTGCACACTGCAGCACTGTCATCCTGAGCGAAGCGGGCCGCCCGCTGTAGCGAGCGGCCCGCGAAGTCGAAGGCTCTGCGGCTGCTTTTCAGCCGTCAAACCATCAGGCATTGGAATTGTCGTTATCTTTCGGAGCTTTTACGGTGTTTGCCGCTATGTTTCGGCAAAGCCGGAATTCTGCACGGTGCTTGGGATGAAGTACTCACGGCCTCCTGCCAGCGCCTCATCCAGCAATCGCCGCAAATGACTTAGATAATGCAGATCAAACGCTCGTTCTCCGTTTTCTGGCAGACGGCCGGTGCGTTCGAGCTGTCTCCTCCACACCTGCTCGGCTTCGGCAAATCGATCCTTACAAATGCAGTATGCGAGGAGAGCAAATTCTGAATTGTTCTTCATATCGAATGGCTTTGCCTGAAGGCTGCGCTCCCACCACTTTTCTGCCATCTCTCGATTTTGAGCAATACAGACCGCGCGCAAAACAAGCGCGTCGCAACTCTCTTTCCATACAGATTTCATTTCTTCTTGAGCAGCCTCGGCTTTGCTCAATGCCGCACGGGCCTCCTGCAACCTCTCGTGATCGAAGTAGTAATCGCTCGCGGCAAGATACAAAAATGCCGTATTGTAGGCTTCCAGAGCGTTGTTCGAAGCCGTCTCTTCAATCAGGGAAATATCGAAGCCCTGTGGCCTGACAGGGCCAATCTTTGACGCTTCTGTCATAGCCACAATGCGGCGAAAGTCCTCCAGCACATTTCCCGTGAGTATCTGGTAAATGCGAGCGCCGTCTGAGTATGCGGCCGCCTCCCGCAAAGGAATGAGGTTGGCAAGAAAGAACACCAAACAGATTGCCGCAATCGTGCCCAGCAGTTCCCATGCCGGTTCATAGAAGGAGCCCTTTGCCGCGAACAAGGCAAGCAGCGCCACCCCGCATGCGGCAAGGTTGGCCAAAGGCCCTCCGGCTGCAGTCCATATTGCGTGCGATTTCCTGTACTCCTGTGGGCTTGGCGGAATGATTTTTACCCCGCCTTGGAAAAGGCATTTCCACGAGCTGGGAGAGATCAACTGCCACCGTCCCTCTTTGATCTCCGTGTGAAATGGCCCTATGCGGATAGAGAGCAACTTCATGCCGACGGATAATCCCGCGGCAATGTGTCCAAATTCATGCAGCGCGGTCGAGATGAACAGCGCGCCGAAAAAGCTCAATTGTTCGAGGAGAAGACCAGATTTTTGCGGCAGTCCATGTTGCTGCCCCCACCTGTGGATTTGCGAATCAATGGCCCAAAGACCGCATACGACAACGGCAATAGTAAAAAGATAAGAAAGCGAAGTAGTCCCGTCTCCCTTTACCCTGGCCGGACGCGCTTCTGCTGAAAGCAGGTCGCTGACGGAACAACGCGGAAGAAACGCAACTATGATCGAAGCTCCGGCCGCAAGGTGAATCATGGGCAGGAGCAGAAGACCTAACGCCCTGGAAGCGGAGAATCCAGCATAGAAGACAGAAACTGCGCCGGCCACAATCAGCGGAACAGCACTTGCCACAAACGCAATGCCGCAGGCGATGGCCCAGGACCGTGTATTTTCCTTGCGGCGATGGTACTGCAGAATGGTCCCGGCGCTGGTAATACAGAGTGCGACGGGAGAGATACCAAGGAAAATTAATAGCCCTTGTGTAGCTACAAACAATATCCGTTGTTCAGGGTTCGTGTTTACGGTGTGACCATTCCCGTATATCAGGCCGGAAATAATTCGATAAATGACAAAAGGAAGCGAGATCGCAGCTAAACCGTAAATGAAAGGGACAAACCACAATAGGCCAAGGACGAATTTCCGCAGCCGAAGCACGGTATCCTCCTCTCAGAAATCGGCGCTGCGAGAATAAGCAGGGCTTCCCGGTTCCAAAACACTGTAGCAGAATCACAGAAACTGCGCAGAAAGCAAAGCCATTTGGCATTGAGAAGCAGGTGAACGCAGGGGAAGCTGTCTTTTGCGCGAAACCCTGTGTAGCCGGCCCTCACGATGCTTCAATCAAGCAGCACCGCCCCCTTTGCCTTCGCCGCCAGTGCCCGGTCGAGCGTGACCAGCGTTAGTTTGGCGGCCTCGGCAAATGCTGCCAGATAGGCATCGGCCCACTCTTTGGGTGAGGCCTGTTGCGCGCCACTCAGCGAACGAAAGACCAACTCCAACCCCTCCGGCTCATCGGCGAGTTCAGCTCCTGCAGACTCAATCCATCGATCGTATGCCTGCCACGCCTGCTCCTGCGTCAAAGTTCCAGGCCCCATCACGCTCCGTGTCGTGAGCAACCGCAGAAGACCGAACTGAGTGAACCGGCAGAACGTGGGGACACAATCTGCCGGCAGCGCCATGTACCAGTTCCAGGCCGCCTGAAAGTGCTGGTGGTCCGGCGTACTGAGCGCCAACCAAACATTCACATCAAGGAAAACCGATGAGGTCATAAATCTGCTCGTTATCGATCTGAATCGAGCCAGGTGCGTACGACTTCAGAATGGGCTCCTTGAGCCGCGGCACCGGCTTCGCGGCTGTCTGTTGGATCTCCCGCAAAATTCCGCGCAAAACAATCTGACGTACAGACTCGCCCTCAAGAGCCGCCTTCACCTTCAGCTTGCGGTAGGTTTCGTCCGGGATGTCGATCGTTGTCCGCATTGAAACATATTTACATATTTATGTTTTTATGGCAAGAATCGATAAGCTAAATTACTGCAATATTTTCCAACTGCATACGCAACCACCCTCCGCGCCAACTCCATGAAAATCTTTTGAAAATGAGTCCTCCCATGAGCCTCTGCCTGTGCGATTTTCTTCCGATCTTCGTCTGATGAACCATGGAGGTACACGCCTCAACAACCCCATCCGGCGTCATTGACAAAGATTCAGTGGCGAGCCTATTGTGTTTTGGTTTTGGTGTGAAAGGAAGGAAGTCGAAATGGTTGCCTACTTTCAGCTTCAGCCCGCGGAGTCGGAGCTGCAGCAACTGGCCGACGAGTATTGGCAAAAGGCCGGCGAGAAAGAACACGAGCTTGAAAGGGCTGCGTTTGAAGCCGGAGAAGCGATTCGTAACGGAGATTACACGCTCGCCAATCTTGAAGCCATTGTGCGCTGGAAATCCGAGCGCGTGGTGCAGTATCTTATCGGCAACAGCAACGAGAAGATCCGAGGCGTGCTGGCTGTAGCCGCCTCGCCCGAGTCTTCTACCGAAGCCGCCGTCAAGGCGTTGCTCGAGTTGCATGGCGTGGATCTTCCCGTGGCCTCGGCCATTTTGGCCGCGATCTTTCCCGAGCGCTACACGGTACTCGACTACCGCGCTCTTGAAGCGCTGGGTCACGCGCGTCACGACGTGCACTTCTACGAGGAGTATCTGGACTTCTGCAAGCGTCTGGCCGAAAGCAATATCGTCAAGCCCCAGGGCGACCTGCCCGCTCCCACGCCGCTGCGCACGCTCGACCGTGCACTGTGGGAGTGGTCGCGCAGCCGCGACGAGTAGCGGCCTGGCGGTTGTCAGCTCCCGCACACATACCCCATGCCCCATCCTTGGCGTTTTTTGTATTTGCGCCAGGGATGGGCTGACCACTGATCAGTGACCCGTGCGTTAGAATCACGTTCGTGAGCAACTCCTTTGATATCGGCCCCGTGCAAGTGGGCGCGGGCCGGTTCTTCCTTGTCGCCGGTCCCTGCGTCATCGAGTCCGAGGCCCATGCGCGCAAAATGGCCGAAGCCGTCCAGCGCATCACATGCGATTTAGGCGTTCCCTTTATCTTCAAGGCCAGCTACGACAAGGCCAACCGCACCAGCGTCAGGAGCTTTCGCGGACCCGGCCTAAGGGAGGGCACGCGCATCCTCGGCCGCATCGCAAAAGACACCGGCCTGCCTGTCCTCACAGACGTGCACGAGCCGCGCCACTGCGATGCCGCAGCCGAGGCCGTCGATGTCCTGCAGATTCCCGCCTTCCTTTGCCGCCAGACGGATCTCCTGGTAGCCGCCGGCAAGACGGGCCGCGCCGTCAACATCAAGAAAGGCCAGTTTGTCGCACCATGGGACATGAGCCACGGAGTGGAAAAGGTGCGCTCCACGGGCAATGAGCGCGTCTTCCTCACTGAGCGCGGCTCGTCGTTCGGCTACAACAATCTGGTTGTGGATTTTCGCTCGCTGGCGATCATGCGGGGCTTCGCGCCCGTGGTCTTTGACGCTACGCATTCGGTGCAGCAGCCCTCGGCAGCCAATGGCGTTAGCGGCGGCCAGCCGGAGTTCATTCCACTACTGTCTCGCGCCGCCGTCGCCGCGGGCATTGACGGACTCTTCCTCGAAGTTCACGACGATCCGCCTAATGCCAAGTCCGACGGCGCAAACGCCCTCGACCTCAAGCTGCTTAAGCCGCTGCTAGAATCGCTGCTCGCGATTCAGGCCGCAGCTGCGCGCTGACAATTCACCGTCCTCCGCACTCCGGTTCCTGCGCCGCAGTCTTTCCATCCAGCCGAAAACACGAGATCCCGTCAATGTCCGTTCGTAAGGTCCGCACACGCGCGTCTTCAAGCTCCTGCAGCACCTCTTCGCGTGGATGCCCATAGCGGTTGCGCAATCCGCAGGAGATGACCGCCCACTGCGGCGCCACGCGCGCCAGGAATTCCGGCCGCGTCGACGTGCTGCTGCCGTGATGCCCCACTTTGAGCAGTGTGCTCGCAAGGCCCGGCTCCGCCAGCATCGCCTGCTCGATGGGCGCCTCCGCGTCGCCCTCCAGCATCACTGAAGTCGCTCCGTAACCCACATGCAGCACGAGTGAATCGTTGTTGGTCGGCGCCGCCTCCGGCTGGTAATCGCGAAACGGCGCCAGGACGCTTACCTGCGTGCTGCCGAAGGCGAACGCATCGCCGGCGCGAAAGGTGCGAACCCGCACGTGCAACATCGCAGCCTCGGCCAGGAGGGCGTTGTAGACCGCGACATGCGGATTATTTCCCACCCATAATTCGCCGGGATGAAAGTTCCTCAGTACGGCTGGCAGGCCGCCGATGTGGTCGGAGTGCGCGTGGGTCAAAGCGACGGCATCCAGGTGGCGAATTCCGCGCGCCCAGAGCGCCGGAGAGACGACTTCCTCGCCAATGTCGAAGTCCTGCGGCGCCTGCCTTGGGCCTCCGCCAAATCCTCCCCCATCCACCAGCAATGTCTTGCCGTCAGGCGTAATTACCAGCAGCGAGTCGCCCTGGCCCACGTCGATGGCCTCCATCAGCATCGCGCCGCGCGGCCGGTCGACGGGACGCGGCACCACCGCAACCAGCGCGGCCAGCACAAGCGCGGACCAGGCGGCTCGCCGCAGCCAGCATCCCCGCGAAGATAAACTCGGCTGCAACCTTGCCGATGAACTCGGCGGCAAGCTGAACCAGGCCAGAAGGATCGAAGCACCCAGCAGACCGCAATACACCGCCGATTGCCAAAGCAGCGGTCCGGGGATCCGGAAATCTCCTAGAGCCATCGAGCCGAACAGACGCACCAGTCCCACGCCGAAGTGCAGCACCAGCGCAACCGCCACGGCTGGAACCACGGCCGCTGTTGGCCACACAACAAGCAGAAGTAGCGTGAGCAGTGCCGCAGGCATCAGCACCACCAGCAGCGGCAGGATCAGCAGATTCACCGGCAAAGCGAAGATCGTGATGCGATGAAAATAAACAGCCATTGGCAGCGCCATCGCCAACTCCGCCACGCACGAAACCACAACCAGTTCGACAATGCGGATTGCGAAGCGCACGCTCCAGGGGAAGATGCGCCACGCAATCAAGCTGTTTCCGGCCCGTTCGAGCCGCTCGGCAATCATCCGCATCAGCACGCGAAACTCCGCCAGTTTTGGTGGCAGTTTAATGTCCGTCGCGACCAGCCGCAGATCGCGCGTTGCTGTCAGGTAAGGATGGATGGTTCCCTGAAGCAGTGGCGCGGCGACACCGGCAATCGCAATTACAGCCAGCAGCGTCATTTGCAAGCTCGAGTCGAAGAGGCTGCGTGGACTTACGGTCAGCAGGCACAGGGCGGCGAAGCCGATCGTGTTCAGCGCGTTGCGCTCGCGGTAAAAAAGCCGGCCCAGCAAGTAAAGCGAAATCATCCACAGCGAGCGCTGCACGGGCGTGGCGAAGCCGGTGAAAAGCGCGTAGGCAAACGAGGCCGCAATGGTTAGAAACGTGGCTGGCACGCGCGGCAGGCGCAGCCGTCGCGTGATCCAGAAGATGCATGCGGCCACAATGGCCAGATGAAAGCCAGAGATTACCAGCATGTGAAAGGAGCCGGTGCGCTCAAAGCCCACGCGCAGCGAATGCGTCAGGTAAGTCCGGTCGCCGGCCACCATCGCGGCCAGCATCACGGCATCGTCCTCGCTCAGGCGAAGAACCGCGGGAAATCTTCGCATGGCCGCAGGCAGGGCCAGCAGCCTTGCCGTTGTCGCATGTTGCAAGCCGCTCAAGCGGCAAGCCAAAAACATCCCACGCGACGCGCCCACTCGCTCCACGCGATCAATGCTTACCGTCGCCGTCGAAGTGATTCCCTGATCCAGCAGATATTCCGCGCGGCTCCAGACGCCGGGATCGTGATAGGTCTCTGGCGGCAGCAGACGGACTACGGCGCGGATGCGTTCACCGCATCGAAACGGCTCGACATTCGTCAGCGCGGGCGCATTGTCGGGCCAGCGCACCGTCAGCCGCACGCCGCCCATCACGGGCGCCTGCGCATCGCTCTCGTCGGTCACCACTTCAAGGGTTGCGACGCGCAAATCGACACGCTGCGACGGGACCGTTGCGACGGTCTCGCCTATATTTTGCTCCACCTCGGTGCGCACCGGCCCCGTGTTCACAACGGTCCCCTCCACAGTGCGCAGCAGCCCGTCAGAAAGTGCTGCCAGAGCGGGCGCGGGCGCCGGGTGCGGCTCCATCTCGGCGCACCATGCGCCCAGCAGCAGCCACAACACAGCCAACGGCAGCCATGCAATGCGCTGCGCGCGGATTGCCGCCACGCCACAGAGCGCCGCCACCAGCGCCAACGCAATCAAATCGAAACTGGGCTGCAGCCACAACCGACTCGCCAGCGCAATCCCGAGCGCAAACAGCCACGCCGCGTGAAACAGCGGTACGGCGGTGAAGCCGGTCGCAGGCTGCGCGGCGTTGGGGGGAGTGGATTGCATGGAGCCAAAAAATGAAAAGTGAGTTTGGAGTAAAGCGTATCAGGAATGGGAATACAGGGAACGAGGGAACAAGGAAACAAAGGAACGAGGCCAAAGGCTAGCGGCGCAGCCGCACCACCGTTTCCAGGTGGAGGGTTTGCGGGAAGAGATCGGTGAGGGTGATGTGTTCGATAGCGTAGCCCGCACCGATCAACGAGTGCAGGTCACGGGCCAGCGTTGCCGGGTCGCAGGACACATAAACCATTGCAGGCGCCGCGATTTGCCCGAGCAGCGCTGTGACATCGGCGCCCAGGCCGGTTCGCGGCGGGTCAACAACTATCAGATCTGGAACGATTAAATCCGGTTCAATCAGATCGGCGCGTTCGCCTTTGCGCGTGCTGCGCAGAAACTCGAGTGTTGACGCCTTCACCGCAGTCGCGCTCGTACCTGCAAGGTTCTGCGCCAGTGCGGCCATCGCGGCCGGAGCGGATTCCACTGCCACCACGCGGTCAAAGCTGCCTGCGAGCCGCCGCGCGAACAGGCCCACGCCCGCAAAGAGGTCCCATGCCAACTCGCCGTGGTGTCCACCTGTCACGCAATCCACCAGTTCGTCCACCAGCCACCGGTTCACCTGAAAAAACGCGCCATGATCGACGCGATAGTCGAAGCCTGCCGCGTGGTAGTTGAGCGACACGTCACCGGCTTGCGCGATGGTGCGCGGTGGCCGGCCCCTGCGCACCTCGACCTGTTCGACCAATTCCACGCCACTTAACAGCGGGACTTCCTGAAGAAGCGCGTCGAAATGATCCCTAAGCGGGACCTGCGGCGTGCCCGAGGTGAAAACACTGGCCAGAAGAGAATCCTCTTGAGCATTCGAGAAGAGCGAGAGCTCCGCGGGGCGGCTTGATGGGCCAAACTTTCGGAAAAACTCCGCTGCCGCCTGTGCAGCCCTTGGCAACACCGGTGCAGCGATCGGACACTCCGCAATAGGAATCACCACGTGCGACCGCAGCCCGCGGTATCCTGCGCGTCCTTCCGCGTCGAAAGCGAGCCGGATGCGATTGCGATACGCCCAGGGCTCCGCGGCCA
>JAJXXG010000629.1 GCA_021781255.1 Acidobacteriota bacterium | reverse complement strand
AGCTGGAGGGCGAATTTGCCCGCCAACTGGACCGCGCAACCGGGGGATTGCTTCGCTGATGCCTTGCCCGGCGTGCGCGCCCGCCCGCGGCCCCCAGGAATGACCGCGGATGCGCTGCTCACGCACGAATCCCCCCTTCGCTCCGCCGGCCGTGCTCTGCCGCAGGCAGCACTGCCGTCCGAAGCGAATGCTAGAGTGAGGAATATGCGGTTGAGCCGTTGTGTCGCATGCATTGCGAACCCTCTTGCCCTCCTGCTGGTTGGAGGTGTCCTCGTTGCCGGCCCGCATTTCGCCGCCGCCCAGGTTACTCCGGTCTGCGAGCCCTCCACGCTGGATACGCCCTTCATTCCGGTGGATAGTTGGGTATATCCGGCGGTGATGCGGCTTTACTCACTCAACTTCATCGATTCGGCATACATTGGAATGCGGCCCTGGACTCGCGCGCGGCTGGGCGAGATGCTGGAAGAGATTGGCGCGAAGATTCAGGACGCCGACCCCGGCCCAGCTACGGATCAGGCTGAGGCGATTTACGACTCGCTTGAAGATGAGCTGAATGCCGACACAGAGGGTCCCTGCGGCACATTGAAAGGCCACACGCGCGTGGAATCGATCTACTCCGCCACGCGCTTTATTACAGGAACTCCGCTGCGGGACAGCTATCACCTGGGCCAGACAATTGTGAATGACTATGGCCGCCCTTACGAGAACGGGGTTAACAACTATTCGGGCGCAAGCGGATACGCCACTGCGGGGCGTTTTGCGCTGTATGTCCGCGGCGAATTTCAGGGCGCGCCGTCGGCCACGGGGTACTCGCAGTCGCTGGCGCAACTGCTCTCGACCAACGACGAGATTCCGTTCATCAATCCCACCACAAACGAACCTTACAACCAGGCAACGATTCCGATGGGGCCTATTGGGTCGACTGCCGACGGCCGGCTCCTGGAGGCTTATGTCTCCACGCGCGTGCTGGGCCACGAAATCTCCTTCGGCAAGCAGGATGCGTGGATTGGTCCCGGGCTGGGCGGCGGGATGGCCTACTCCAACAACGCAGACGACATTTATTCATTCCGCATCAACCGCGCGGAGCCGCTGCGGGTTCCACTGCTCTCGCGGCTTACAGGGCCGTTCCGTTACGACTTCATGGTGGGCCCGCTGCAGGGGCACACGTATCCGAACTCGCCGTGGATGCACATGGAGGCGCTGAGCTTCAAGCCGACGCCGAACCTGGAATTCGGATTTGCGCGCACGGTGATCTGGGGCGGCAAGGGTCATGAGCCGATTACGCTGCACACATTTCTGAAGAGCTTCTTCAGCTTCTCGAACGTCCCCCAGTCAGAAAAATTCAGCCCGAACGATCCCGGCGCACGCTTCAGCAGCTTTGACTTCGCCTACCGGCTGCCTTTCCTGCGTAACTGGGTCACCCTCTATTCCGACGCCTGGGTGCATGACGATATTTCCGCCATTGATGCGCCGCGCCGCGCCGGATGGCGGCCCGGCATTTATCTCTCGCACTTCCCCGGCGCGCCCAGCCTTGACCTGCGCCTGGAAGCCGTGACCACCGATCCGCCCGTGAACACCAGCACCGGCGGACTCTTCCTGTATTGGGAGACGGTGCAGCGCCAGGGCTACACGAACAAGGGCAACATATTTGGCGACTGGATTGGCCGCGAGGGCAAAGGCGGGCAGGCATGGCTCACCTGGCACCTGAGCGGTAATGAGCAACTGCAGTTCGCCTATCGCAATCAAAAAGCCGCCAAGGACTTTGTCCCTGGCGGCACCACCTTGAATAACTTTTCTTTCCGGGCCACAAAGCGCGTGGGTAACGACTTTGAGGTGGACGGCGACTTCACGCTGGAGAAGTGGAAGGCGCCAATTTACCTACCCAGCGAACAGACCGTGACCAACACGACGATTCAGTTGACGTGGTTCCCCCACCGGAAAGTGAGCTTTTAGCTGATAGCTTTCGAGCATTCGCGGCGGCTCCACGTCAAACGCGCATTGCTCGGCAGGAATCATCAGATCTTCAACCTTGCGCGAGCCGCAGGTGCTGCATCCCCAGTGACCCTCAAGGAAATACCAAAGGAAATACAGCAGGCCCGGCACCACAAAGATTGCCAGCAACCGCAATCCCATGCGAATTGAGCCGCTGTGCATGTACTGCTCCAGGCCCACCGCCTGGCACCGTGTGCAAACCACTGCCCGTTCTTCCATGGCATTTCCCTCTGTGCAAGAGATAATCGAAGCCCAGACAGGGAACAATTCCACTTTTCGGTTACTCTCTTGGTTACCTATAATTGCGACGTCGAGCACTAAAGCGACTAACTGAAGCCTTTTCTATAGCTTTAGCGGCTGCCAGGGCGACAGCGGGAGGTCATTTTGCGCGCGGATGGGTACGGTCGTACACCTGCTCAAGGTGTGCTGAAGTCATCTGCGTGTAGCGCTGGGTGGTGGAGAGCCTCTCGTGGCCAAGCAGCTCCTGGATGGCGCGGAGATCAGCGCCCTCCTCCAGCAGATGTGTGCCGAAGGCGTGACGCAGGGTGTGGGGGTGCACATCGGCAGAGAGCCCGCGCTGGACAGCGATGCGCTTCACTATCCTGGCAACGCTGCGGGTGGTGAGCCTTGGGTCGCCGCCGGGTTTGCCCATGCCGCGCAGACGGAGATTGACGAAGAGTGCTCCGGTGGCCGCGTAAGAGCCTGCGCCAAGCGCAGCAAGCTTCTCGCGTCTCTCGGCCATGTACTGCTTTAGTGCGCGGGCAGCTTCGTCGCCCAGCGGAACATAGCGCTGCTTGTGGCCCTTGCCGCGGACGAGAACAGCTTCGTTGGCCCAGTGGACGTCTTCAACGTTCAGCCCGGTGAGCTCGGCGTTGCGA
>JAJXXG010000234.1 GCA_021781255.1 Acidobacteriota bacterium | reverse complement strand
CTACGATGCCGGCCAGCGCGTTTGATCCTTGGATGCCGGACCGGAAGCTGATGGTCTGGAAGAAGGTCTGGGAGGCTGTGCTGAACGCCGAAATGGTGGACCGGTTGAGCGAGTAGGTAAAGCCTACGCGCTGGAACGCATGGCGCTTGAGCGGATAGCTCACGGAGAAATTCAGCCCCGTGGATGCCTGGTTGTAGTTCTGCGTGAGGGACTGCTGGGCCGCGGTAAGGTTGGCTGCCTGGCCGGTGGTGGCCTGGTAGTTCTTGGCGGCGTTGAAGTCCTGCTTGTTGTTGAAAATCTGGAAGCCGACGTTGATGGGGCGGTTGCGAATGTAGGGCTGCGAGAAGCCGAAGAGGAACTGGCGGCTCATGTTGCCCAGGTTGCCCTGTACGCTGAGCGTCTCACCCAGGCCGAGGAAGTTGTTGGTCTGGTAATTGACGCCCAGGAACGCGCCGTTGAGTCCGCTGACGCCGCCGTTGAGGCCGATGGAGTTCTTGCCCTTCTCCTTGACCTTGAGCAGCAGGTCAACGGTGCCGGCTTCGGGGTTCTGGTGTGCCTCGGAGTCTTGGTCGACCTTGAGCGGCTCGAAATATTCGAGCTGGTTGAGGCGGAGCAGGCTGTACTCCCAGAGCTGGGAATTGTAGACCTGGCCTTCTTCGAGGAGCAGTTCGCGGCGGATGACGCGGTCGCGGGTGATGGTGTTGCCCTGGAACTCGATGCGCGAGACGTAGAAGGGCTTGCCCTCGTCGATGTCGATCTGCAGGGAGACGGTCTTCTTCTGGTCGTCGAAGATGGGCTTGGGGACGGCGCCGAAGTTGATGTAGCCCAACTGACCGTAGGCCTTTTTCAGATTTTCCAGGCCCTTGCCGATCAGGGTGGCATTGAACCAGTCGCCATCCTTGACGGCGAAGGTGGCGCGGAGCGCCCGGGTATTGGTGACGGCCTTGTTGCCGGTGAAGGTGATGGTGCCGAGGCGGTAGCGGGCGCCCTCTTCGACGGGCATCAGGATGTCAATCCGCTTGCCCCGGCGAGGACGGAAGGTAAACCAGTTCAGGCCGCCTTCGTCGCGAATCTGCGTCTGCGGCGTTTCGATTGCGGCGTTGTAGTAGCCCTTATCGCGGTAAGCATAACGAACGCGCTCGGTGTCTTCCTCGAGCTTGGAGGCGTCGAAGGTCTTGGCGAAGATGTTCTCAAAGATCAGCGAGTAGGGAATGCCGATGGGCTTGAGATTCTTCATGGCGCGGCGCAGGTAGAGGCTGCTGAGGTGCTCGTTGCCGGTGAAGCGAATCTGGCCGACCTTGACGGTGGGGCCTTCCTTGACGTTGAAGTTCACCTGCACGGAGGCCGGCGGAATGGTCTTGACCTCGGTCTTGATGGTGGCGAACTGGTGTCCGTGCTCGGAGAGGATGTCCCTGAGCACAGTCTCGGCGCGCTTGATCTTGGTGGGGTCGTACTGGCCCTCGACCGAGAGGCCGACCTTTTCTTTTTTGAAGCGGTCGAGCACGTCGGAGACGGAGACGGAGTTGAGGCCCTTGTAGTTGATTTCGCGGATGGTGGGCCGCTCGCGGACGAAGACGTTGAGGATGATGCCCTTCTCGGTTTCTTCGCGCTCGATGCGCAGGTCTTCAAAGTAGCCCGTGTTCCACAGGGAGTTGAAGTCGCGCTCGATGGAGATGGGATCGTAGGTATCGCCCGGGTGGGTAAAGAGCCGCGCAAGGATGGTCTCCTTGGGGATGCGCCGGTTTCCAATGACCCTGATCTGGTCAATGGTCTGCGGCGTCTGGGCCAGGGCGGCGCCAACGGAAAGGGCCAGCAGAACGAGCAGCGACAGCCTCGCCAGCATGGTCGGAATCCGCAACGAGCGGACAATGGAAGCGTGCTTGATCTTCACCGGGCTGGAGCCCTGCGGCGAGCACAAGAACTGGTGCGGTCCATGGTTAGGCTTCACGGGAAGAATATGCACACCCTCACTGCGTAAAATCTGATACTGCTTCTCGGAAAGACTGATTATATTGGACCGTGGCCATCCCGCCCAAACCGCAGGGCAAACCATCAGCTCGGAAACCGCATCTTTCCCCAGTGTTCCCCGCCGCACATGCTGCCCGCGGACCGGGTCCGGTCCCACACTGCCACCCCGGCGGCAAAGACCTGCCACCGGGACTCCGGCTATTTGGGGCCCATCCCAGTCTACCGGAAGCGGGCGGGTTGGGAGCAGTGCGCACCCTCGACCTGCATGTTTGCATTTCTCTTAGACGCGGACGAGGCGGACATGACATCCTTTTCGCCTTGGAGATTGGCTGAAGATGGACAAGGCTTCAGAGAGCATTTATGCCTTCCGGGCGCCGCTGCTTGATGGGCGCACGGTGAGCCTGGACGAGTTCAGAGGGCGCGTTCTGCTGATTGTGAACACGGCCAGCAAATGCGGCTTTACGCCACAATATGCCGGTCTGGAGCAGCTCTACCGCGCCGGCAAGGACCGGGGATTTGTGGTGCTGGGCTTCCCCTGCAACCAGTTTGGCCAGCAGGAGCCGGGCACGGCCGGCGAGATTGGCGCATTTTGCCAGCAGAACTACGGCGTCAGCTTTCCCGTTTTTGCGCGGATCGATGTCAACGGGCCCAACGCACATCCGCTTTATCAATTCCTGAAGCGGGAGAAGCCAGGCCTGCTGGGGACAAGAGCCATCAAATGGAATTTCACGAAATTCCTGGTGGACCGCGGCGGCCGTGTTGTGGCGCGTTACGCGCCGGCGAAGAAGCCTGGGAACCTGGCTCCGGCCATTGAGAGGATGCTCGCCGAGCAATAGTGGCATGAAGACTTTGCCGCGAAATGCATGAGCGCGTTCCACTTCAGGAAAAAAGCCTGTGATCTGTCGCGGAAGTGTCCGCATGCGGGTCGGCGCTGCGGTATGCTCTTCCTGTCTCGAAAGAAGGAAATGACAGCTTCTGCCAGTCGCCTTCGTCTATGAACCTGTAACGGAGGAATGGATGCGCAAGAACCTTCCCATGATCCTGATCCGGGTCATTGTCGGGCTTGTATTCCTGACGGAAGGCATTCTGAAGTTTCTGCATCCCAATGAACTGGGCGCGGGCAGGTTTGCCCACATCGGGCTGCCTTTTCCGCATCTGCTCGCGCCGCTTGTGGGAGGAGTGGAGATCATTGCCGGTGCGGCGTTGATTCTGAATCTGTATGCAGGAGACGCGGCGGTGCTGCTGCTGATTGTGATTGTCACAGCCATCGTGACGACGAAGGTGCCGGTTCTGCTTGGTCATCCGCTGGGCCGCTTTGCGCCGCCCCGGCTGAACCATTATGGCTGGCTGAGCTTTCTGCATGAGGCGCGCACGGACCTGGCGATGCTGTTCGCGCTGGTGGCGACGCTGCTGGAAAGCGGCGTGCGGCTGGGCCGCAAGCGGCGCTGGTACCAGCCGCGATAGAGCGCCGGCCGTTGGGCCGGGCGCTCCCTTTTCATCCATCGAAACGATAGGCACTGATGGCTGCGCCCATGGGCTCATCGGTAAAGATGCGCGTGCCGGGTGCCTCGCCGCCGGCGCCTGCGGCGACCATGAGCGGAATCAGGTGCTCCTCGCGCGGATGGGCGAAGGCTGCGTGCGGGGCCTGACGCCAGTGGGCGAGCAGGGCATCGCGCGCGGGGGCAGGTGACTCGACTGCCTGCGTGAGCCAATTGTTAAAGGCATGGGCGCGCTCACGCGTTTCCGGATGCAGATACGCGCGCAGATTGTGGAAGCTCATGCCGCTGGCCACGATGAGCACGCCCTCATCGCGCAGTGGGGCCAGGGCGCGCCCGGCGGCGATGTGCAGTGCAGGGTCCAGCGAGGCCGCGAGCGAGAGTGTGACCACAGGAATCTGCGCCTGCGGAAAGGCCACCTTGAGCGGCACGAAAACACCGTGGTCAAAGCCGCGGCTTGGGCTGATGGCGGCGGGCAGGCCAGCGCTGGCGAGCAGCGCTTGTACGCGCGCGGCGAGTTCGGGATGGCCGGGCGCGGGCCAGCTGAGGCGGTAGGTGTGCTCGGGGAAGCCGGAGTAGTCAAAGATGAGCTGCGGCTGCGCTGCGGCGCTGGCGGTGAAGGCAGGCTCCTCCCAGTGGCCGCTGATGACGAGCAGGGCTTTGGGCGGTTCGGGCAGCGTGGCCGCAAGGCCCTCAAGAAAGTGCTGGGTGGCGTGCCATGTGTCGGCCGGGCCCCAGGTCCAGTCCATGAAGAAGCAGGGGCCTCCGCCATGAGGCAGGAAGATGGCGGGCTGGCGATGGGTGTTGGCGGTCATGCGGTGGTCCTCCGAGCGCTTGGCGGGCGGCGGCCCGGCCATGTATTTGTTCAAACAACTATAGGTTGGATGCACCGGATTGCGGTTACGATTCACGCGGCTGCTGCTGTGAGCGCACAAAGGAGTGTGATGCAAGAGCTGAAACGCCGGCCGGGCCGCAGGCGTCTAAGCAGACAGCATCTCAGGGGATGGCAGCCGTGCACTACCCGTATCATCTCGAACGCTTTGTGGAGGCACAGGAAGATGTGTTTGCCGAAGTGCTGGACGAGCTGCGTGCAGGTTGCAAGCGCGGCCACTGGATGTGGTTCATTTTTCCGCAGATGAAGGGCCTGGGGCGCAGCGCGGCGGCTGCCTACTACGGCATTGGCTCGCTGGATGAGGCGGCGGCGTATCTGCGGCATCCGGTGCTGGGGCCGCGGCTGGTGGAATGCACGCAACTGGTGAACGAGGTGGAAGACCGCACGATTCACGAGATTCTGGGGTCACCGGATGACCTGAAGTTCCGGTCTTCGATGACGCTGTTTGCGCGCGCCGCCGAGGATGACACGGTTTTCCGCGCAGCGTTGAAGAAATATTTTGGCGGCGAGCCCGATCGCCTGACGCTGGAGCTGCTGCGGTAATCGCGGACTACTCGATGGCGAAGACGGCGTAGACGGTGGCTTCCTCGCGGATGGTTTGAGGGCGGATTTCGAGGGGAGGAGGCGGAGGTGCGGGGATTCTCGCCGCACTGGTTAGTTGGTTATTCATCATTTCACTCTGCACAGGACGGGCAAGGTAGATGCGAGTGTTCGGCGTTTCGTTGCTGGCGTAAATCAGATCACCCAGCTTTACGTGCAGACCCTCAGCCATCTGGCTGGCGACGGCGCGGGCTTTGACGAGCGCGGATTGCGCAGCCTTGGCTTGAAGCGCTTTGTGGTCCGCGAGCCGCCAGTCGATCGCTCCACTCTTGTTGGCTCCTGCTGCGATGGCTGCACGAATCACCCCTGCGGCGGCCTGAGGAGTGGTTGATACATCCCACGACTGCCTGAAGACAAACTGCTTTTTCAAGCGCTGCTCTGGCGAGTCCTTTTGGTCGAAATTTATGTTTCGCTGTAAGCCCTGCTCGGAACTTTCAATGCTTTTGTCATCCACTCCCGCGTTGTGCAGCGCCTTGAGAATTACCTGGGACAAACTGCCAGCCTCGGCGTAGGTGCTTTGCGAATCCGGCCCAAAAATCTCGAAACCGATGGTAATTGAAGCGATATCGGCTGTCGCTGTGGCTTCGTCCGTAGTACTGATGGCGATGGTCTTGTTCTCGCGGTTGATCTGAATGGTTTGCGCCGAAGCGACACAGGAAAACAACACGACTGCAACTATCACGGCTAACTTGCGAGGAAACATCTGCCCCCCTTAGAAATGCAGGGGAAGGGTAGCACAGAGTGCGCATGGTCTTCGATGTGTGAATAAGGAATGGGTCAGTAGAGGCAAAGACTCACCCCGGCGGCTAAAGCCGCGCCGCACTTTCTGAGGCTGAACGGACAGCCTGAAGGCCGTCCCCTTCAAAGCTGCCTAGAATTGGCCCAATGCGGAGCGATCCTGTGCTGGGACTATTCGATGGCAAAGACGGCGTAGACGGTGGCTTCGCGGCTGACCTTCTGCGGCTCGATGGCGAGGGGCGGCGCGGCTTCGGCTGGGCCGGCCATGGCGAGCGCCTGCATCATGGGCCGGGGATAGACGGGCGATGAGAGCTGGTTGCTGACGTAAATCAGCGCGCCGAGACGCACGCCCATGCCCTTGGCCAGCACAGCCGCATTTTCGCGGGCGCGCGCAGCGGCCTTGTCCAGCGCCTGTTCTTCGAGGGCGCGCGTATCTTTCGCCGTCCACTCAATCTGGCCGCTGGTGTTGGCTCCGGCCCTGACGGCGATATCGAGGATTTCGGCGGCGCGCTCGGGACCGGTGCGGACGGTCCACTGCTGGGTGAGCCTGTACTTGTACGACTCGGGAATGGTGTAGTCGCGCTGGAGATATTGCGATTCGCTGCGGATGTCGCTCGCGGGGATGCCGGAGGACTTGAGTGCGTCGATGATGGCGTTGGAGGTGCGGGCTCCCCCGGCGTAGGCGGATTTGGCGTCGGTGGGCGCGGTCTGAAAGCCGACGTGGAGGATGGCGAGGTCGGGTTCGGCGGTGACGCTCTCAGTGGCGGTGACGGTGAGCGTGCGATTGGCGGGCTCGACCTTCAACTGTGGCTGGCTGGCGAGTTGCGCAAGAGCGGGGAATGCGGCGGAAAGCAGGGCTGCAACTGCGAGAGTCCGGTTGATGGTCATGCAGGCTCCTTTGCCAGCTTGGAAGCAGCGCGCGCAAGTTGGACGCGATGGAATGGTAGGACATTTTCCAGCCCGTGGGTAGCGCGTGGCTCCAGAGGACGTGGCGGCTATTCGGGCTTCGCGTACTTTTCGCCGAACTGGCGGAGCTTGGCGAGCGTGGCCGCGGCCTGGCCGGAGTCGATGGCCTCGGCGCCGAGTGCGACGCCTTGTTTCAGGTCGTGGGCCAGTCCGGCGGCGACGAGCGCGGCGGCGGCGTTGAGCAGGACAATATCGCGGCGCGCGCCGGGGATGCCGGTGAGGACGTCGTAGAGCAGGGAGGCGTTGGTGGCTACATCGCCGCCGGTGAACTGGTCTAGCGTGACGCGCGGGAGGCCGGCCATCTCCGGCGTGATGCGCGCGGCTTTGAGTTGGGGCGGGCCGCCGGATTCGGATTCCTCGATGCGCGCGACGACGGACTCGCCTGTGGTGGTGAGCTCGTCAATGCCGTCGGTGCCGTGGACGACGAAGGCGCGTTTGGCTCCGAGCGCGGCCAGTGTGCGGCCCACGAGCAGGACGCGGCTGGGGGCGAGCACGCCGATGACCTGCGAACGCGCTCCGGCGGGGTTGGTGAGCGGGCCGCAGAGGTTGAAGATGGTGCGGAAGCCGAGCGCGCGGCGCAGTGGGCCGACGGCCTTCATGGCGGGGTGATAAAGCGGCGCGAAGAGGAACATGAAGCTGGTCTCGCGCAGGCACTGGGCGGCGAGTTCAGGGCCGAGTTCGATCGGCACCCCGAGGGCTTCGAGGACGTCAGCGGAACCTGCGCGCGAGGTGACGGCGCGATTGCCGTGCTTGGCGACTTTGGCTCTGGCGGCGGCGGCGACGAGCGCTGCGCCGGTGGAAATGTTGAAGGTGAGCGGCCCGCCACCGCCGGTGCCGCAGGTGTCCACGAGTTCCTCGCGCTCTTCGTCGGAGAGCGGAACGGGCGTGGCGTGCTTGCGCATGGTTTCAACAAAGCCGGCGAGTTCCGGGGCCTGCTCGCCGCGGGTGGCGAGAACGGCGAGGAGCGCGGCAGTCTCAACATCGGGCACGTTGCCGGAGAGGATTTCTTCGAGCACGGCGGCGGCCTGCTCGCGGGTCAGCGCCGCGCCGTCCTCGGCCAGCGGCTTGAGGAGTTCCTTCAAGAGAGCCATATCTGCAATGGTAATGGGGCGAGGCGAGGCGGGCGCATGCGCGCTGCGATGGGATGCGTTTGCGGGGCCTTCGTGGCGCGAGATACTATCGATTTGTATCGCTGTATGGTCGCGTTGGTCTGGCGCTTGTGTGTGGCCCGGACTTGATCACTCCAATCTCAGAAACGTGGCGGCTCCTACCCATTATGAAAATTCACGAGTATCAGGCGAAGGAAATCCTGGCGAAGTACGGTGTGCCCGTACCCCGGGGCGAAGTGGCCAACACGCCGGAAGAAGCGGCGGCGGTGGCCCGCAAACTGTTTGCCGAGGGCGCCGGCGGCGTCGTCGTCAAGGCGCAGATTCATGCTGGTGGCCGCGGCAAGGGCGGCGGCGTGAAGGTCGCCCGCACGCGCGAAGATGCGGAACTGCACGTCAAGAACATTCTGGGCATGCAACTGGTGACGCACCAGACCGGCCCGCAGGGGCAAAAGGTGCAGCGGCTGCTGATTGAAGAGACGGCAGCCATTGACCGCGAACTTTACCTGGGCATCGTGCTGGATCGCGCCACCGGCAAGCTGGTGTTCATGGCGTCGCAGGCAGGCGGCATGGAGATTGAAGAGGTTGCCGCGAAGACTCCCGAGGTCATCTATAAGGAGACGATCGATCCGGCCGTGGGCTTTGGCGCATGGCAGGCGCGCAAGCTGGCCTTTGCGCTTGGACTGAAGGCCACGCAGATCAACCAGGCTGTCGGATTTTTCCAGGCGCTCTACAAGGCGTTTGTTGAGACAGACGCTTCGCTGCTGGAAATCAATCCCTTCATCACGACCAAAGACGACAAGCTCTTCGCGCTGGATGCGAAGATGAACTTCGACGACAACGCGCTGTTCCGCCATGCGGAGATCAAGGCGCTGCGCGATGTGGCCGAGGAAGATCCGCTTGAAGTGGAAGCGAGCAAGTATGCGCTGAACTACATCAAGCTGGATGGCTCGATTGCCTGCATGGTGAACGGCGCGGGCCTGGCGATGGCCACAATGGACATCATTCAATACGCAGGCGGAAGCCCGGCGAATTTCCTGGATGTGGGCGGCGGAGCGACGCAGGAGCAGATTGAGCACGCTTTCGAGATTCTGCTTTCAGACGCGCATGTGAAGGCGATTTTCATCAACATCTTCGGCGGCATTCTGCGCGTGGACCGGCTGGCGACGGGCGTGGTGGCCGCGGCGCGCAACCTGAATGTGAAGGTGCCGATTGTGCTGCGCCTGGAAGGCACGAACGTGGAGGAAGGCCGGCAGATTCTGAAGGAGTCGGGCTTGAACTTCCAGGTGGGCGCAACGATGAAGGAAGCGGCGGAGATGGTGGTCGCAGCGGCGAAGGGAAACTAGCTTTTAGCTGCTAGCCTGTAGCTTCTAGCTGGGAATGGTACGAAATCGGAGAAGTCACTTGGCACAAGCCTTTCAAGATCTCACAGTCTGGCAACGTGCCATGGAGATGACAACTTCCATTTATGCCCTCACGCGGACCTTTCCTCAAGAAGAGCTTTATGGATTAACAACGCAATTGCGCCGCGCTAGCGTATCCGTTGCAAGCAATATCGCGGAGGGGCGCGGCAGAGCAACTGATGGCGAGTTCAGGCAGTTTCTGGGCATCGCGGAAGGTTCGACATTCGAGGTTCAAACACAGCTCCTGGTCGCCAGGCAATTAGGGATTGGGGACAAGGCATTGCTAAAGAAGGCAGAGGCGCTCTGCATCGAAACATCGAAGATGCTTAACGCGTTCATTCAGTCTTTGAAAGCTAAGGGCTAGGAGCTAGAAGCTAGGAGCTTATCGATGGCGGTACTGGTAACGAAAGAAACTCGCCTCATTGTTCAGGGACTGACCGGCAAGGAAGGTACGTTCCATGCCAAGGGCTGCGCGGAGTATGGGACCAACGTGGTGGGCGGCGTGACTCCCGGCAAGGGCGGAACGACGCACGAAGGCTGGCCGGTGTTCAACACGGTGACCGACGCGGTGGAGAAGACGGGCGCGAATGCGACGATGATTTTTGTTCCGCCGCCGTTTGCTGCCGACGCGATTCTGGAAGCAGAGGACGCGGGGATTCCGCTGATTGTCTGCATCACCGAGGGCATTCCCACGCTGGACATGGTGAAGGTGTGGGCGAAGCTGAAGACGTCCAAGTCGCGGCTGGTGGGGCCGAACTGCCCGGGCGTGATTTCGCCGGGCAAGGCGAAGATCGGCATCATGCCGGGACGCATTCATAAAGAAGGCTCGGTGGGCATAGTGTCGCGCTCAGGCACGCTGACCTATGAGGCCGTGCACCAGTTGACGCAGCGCGGCATCGGGCAGTCGACGGCCATCGGCATTGGCGGCGACCCGATCATCGGCACGACGCACATCGACGCGCTGCGCCTGCTGAACGACGATCCTGAGACGGAAGCCATCATCATGATTGGCGAGATTGGCGGATCGGCGGAAGAGGCTGCGGCGGAGTTTGTGAAGCAGCATGTGAAGAAGCCTGTGGTGGGCTTTATCGCCGGGCAGACCGCTCCCCCGGGCCGCCGCATGGGCCACGCGGGCGCGATCATCAGTGGCGGCCAGGGCACGGCAGCCGACAAGATGAAGGCGATGACGGCGGCGGGGATTCACGTTGTTGTGTCGCCGGCGGAGATTGGCGCGGCGCTGGCGCGCGTAATTGGCAAGGCGTGAAGACAGCGGACAGCGGACAGCTAACAGCTGACAGCTGACAGTAGAAAAGCGAAGGCCCACCGGGATGGTGGGCCTTCGCCTTTGGTGTGTGCGCCGGCATTACCAGACTCGGCAGGGATTGGGATTAACCATCGCTGCCGTCTTTTTGCAGTTGAAGCTCTGCGCAAACGCAGGCAGGTCGGTGAGCACGGTGTTGGTGCGGTACTCATCGGGTGCGTGCGGGTCGGTCTGGGCCTGGGTGCGGAGCTGCTCGGGGCGCGTCTGCGTACACCATTGCTGCGCGTAGGCGATCCAGAAGCGCTGGTCGGGCGTGTAGCCCTCCATCTTTGCGTTCATGTCCACGTGTTCAGCCTGCGCGCGTTCCTGCCAGGCCATCCAGGCAAGCCAGGTGCCGCCGAGGTCGGCGAGATTTTCGCCCAGCGTGAGCTTGCCGTTGAGGTGCACGCCGGGAACGGCTTCGATGGCGTCGTATTGCTTGACCATGCACGCGGCGCGGTCGTCGAACTTCTGTTCGTCGGCCTTTGTGCACGAGACGTTGAGATTGCCATCCTTGTCGTACTGGCGTCCTTCATCGTCGAAGCCATGGGTTAATTCATGGCCGATGGTGGAGCCCATGTCGCCGTAGTTGGCTGCGTCGTCTTCCTTGTCGCTGAAGAAGGGCGGCTGAAAGTAGCCGGCGGGAAAGTTGACGTTGTTCATCTGCGGGTCGTAGTAGGCGTTGACGGTGGGCGGCGACATGAACCACTCGTCCTTATCCACCGGCTTGCCGATTTTGGCCAGGTCGCGCGCGAAGTCAAATTCGCGCACGCGCTCCTGGTTGCCCAGAGCATCGCCGCGCACAATCTCAAGCTTGGAGTAGTCGCGCCACTTGTTGGGATAGCCGATTTTGTTCATCACCGTGTGGAGCTTTTCCTTGGCCTTCACCTTGGTCTCGGCGCTCATCCAATCAAGGCCGTCGATGTCCTTGCCCATGGTCTGCTCGATGGCCAGCGTCATTTCCAGTGCGTGCTGCTTTGCTTCCGGCGGAAAATATTTGGCGACGTACACCTGGCCGAGCGCTTCGCCCATTTCGCGGTCTACGCGGCTGGTGCAGCGCTTCCAGCGGTCCTGCTCTTTTTCGGCGCCGTTGAGGATGTGCGCGTAGAAGTGCCATGTCTCATGATCGAAGCTTTCGGGCATGCTGGTGCTGGCGTAGGCATGCAGCAGGTGCCAGCGCAGGTAGGTTCTGATCTGGT
>JAJXXG010000217.1 GCA_021781255.1 Acidobacteriota bacterium | reverse complement strand
CTTTGGCGACGGCTGGGTTAATCATCTCTATGTCCTGCCCGGTCATCAGGGGTTCGGTATTGGAGGGTTGCTGCTCGACAAGGCAAAACAGGCAGCGCAGACCTTAAGGCTCTGGACCTTCGAACGCAACGAGCGCGCCCTCCGTTTCTATAGGAAACAAGGGTTCTCGGTCATTGATCGGACCGATGGCGCCCGTAATGAGGAACAGGAACCGGACCTGTTGCTGCGGTGGGATTCCTAGGTTCCGCATCATCGCAACCACAGCAGGTATACACAGCGGCGTCATCATCACACGCGATTGGAGCCCGCTGGCATATTCGCGGGAGGTGCGCATTTGTGTGAAAGCCTCTTGGGTGCAAACTCGGCCAGCGCTCAAGTTCTATACTGACTCTTTACCCGACACTCTTCCCGGAGATTCTCAAATGACTTCAGCCCACCGACTGGCAGCCTGCGTAATTGCGGCGGCCTTGCTGATTTTGCCTGTCACCGTCCGCGCTCAGGACAATAAACCCACCCCAAAGCCCGCAACTCCAGAGAAAACCACCGAATCGGCTGCGCCTGCCGATTCGACTACGCAGGGCTCGATTGACGTGGGCGGGCAGCACATTGCGTACACGGCGATTGCCGGGACCATCACCGTGGGTTCGACCGATGTGCAGGATGCGCAGTTGGGGGCGGATGGAAAACCGCAGCCGGGAAGCCAGCTCGCACTCTCCGCGCCGAAGGAACCCGCGGATGCGCCTCCGGTGGCACACATGTTTTACGTGGCGTACTTCAGGAAGGACGCGAAGCCGGAGGAACGGCCCATCACGTTTTTCTATAACGGCGGACCCGGCAGCTCGACTGTGTGGCTGCACATGGGATCGCTGGGGCCGAAACATGTGGTGACCAAGGGCGATACGCACCTGCCCGGCGCGCCCTATACGATGGTCGACAATCCCTACTCGCTTCTCGACGTGAGCGATCTGGTCTTCATTGATATGCCCGGCACCGGGTTCGGACAACTGGTGGGTAAGGACTCCGAAAAGGCCTTCTGGGGCGTGGACGGAGACGCGAACGCGTTTGCGCGCTTCATCGCGCGCTTTATTACCAAATACAGCCGATGGAACTCGCCCAAGTTCATCTTTGGTGAGAGCTACGGCACCACGCGCTCCGCCGTGCTGGCCAATTTGCTCGAAAACAGTCACGACATCGACTTGAACGGCGTGATTCTGCTCTCGCAAATCTTTAACTTCACTACCGACATTGACCAGCCCGGCATTAATCCGGGCGTTGACCTGCCCTACGAGCTGGCGCTGCCGACCTATGCGGCCACGGCCTGGTATCACAAAAAGCTGCCCAATCAGCCGGCTGCGCTGGAGCCGCTTCTGAAAGACGTGGAGGAGTTCGCGATGGGACCCTACGCGCACGCGCTGGCGCTGGGAACCGACGTGAGCGCAGATGAGAAGCAGAAGGTAGCGGAGAAGCTGCACGATTACACCGGCCTGCCGGTGGCCTACCTGCTCAAGGCCAACCTGCGCGTGAGTGGCGGCGAATTTGAGAAATCGCTGCAGGATGAGGAGGATTTGACCACGGGGCGGCTGGATACCCGTTTCTCCGGCCCCACCCTCGATCCGCTGAGCGAGAACGCTGACTACGATCCGCAATCTTCGGCGATTGCGTCAGCGTATGTCGCGCTCTTTAACGACTACGTGCGCCGCGACCTGAAGTTTGGCGCTGGATTGACATATATGCCCGAGGTCGATCTCGATAGACAGTGGGACTTCAAGCACGACGGCAACCCGGTGAGCGTGAATGTGGCGCCGGATCTTGCCGAGGCGATGAAGACTAATCCGCGGTTGAAGGTAATGGTGAATGGGGGCTACTACGACCTGGCCACGCCATTCTTTGCGGCTCAGTATGAAGACAAGCACCTGCCCATTCCGCAGTCCCTGGCCAAAAATATTGAATACGACTGGTATGAGTCAGGCCACATGGTCTACGTGCGCGATGAATGCGTGAAACAGCTCCACGACCGCGTGGCTGCATTCATCAAGAGTGCTGACGGCGGCGCGCAGTAAAGCTGGCGAGCAGGAAGATGCACCGTCACTCCAGCGCCTTCGCGTAGATGAATGCGGCGCGGCTTTGCGTGTAGTAGTACTCTTCCCTGCCCTTGCTGGAATAGCCGCTCCGTTCGTAGATGCGGATCGCTGCGGAGTTTTCCACGTCTACGTGCAGCCAGATGGTACGCGCGCCAGCCGCACGGGCTGAGGCTTCCACACGGCGCAAGAGTTCGCCTCCCACGCCCTGGCGGCGCTCGCCCGCGGCCACTTCTATGGTTTGAATGTAGGCGACCGCCGCGCCCTCTTCCTGCACCCACTCGACGATGGCAAAGCCGGCCATGCGGTCGCCCTGCTCCGCAATCCATGTTGCCGAATCGGGGTTAGCGACAATTTGCCGCATATACTGGCGGCTGAAGCGGAAGGGCGGCTGAAAACAGGCCGCCTCAATCGCGTAGAGTTGCGTGAAGTCCTCGGGCTTGTAGGGGCGGTAAAGCACAGGCCAACTTTAGCGGAAGGGCACAGCAAAACGCCATCCCGCGAAAGGCGGCGTTCTGCATACTGTCAGGTAATCGGCAGCTATACCTTCGCTTCCAGGTCCTTGATCACGTCGAAGAAGCGCTGATCCAGCCGGCGATTCGTAGCGATGGCTTCCTTGATGGTGATGTCGGTGATGTCGGTGCCGCGAAGCACGGCGATGCGGCCCCACTTACCAGCGTGGACCATGTCGATGGCGTGCAGGCCGTAGCGCTGGCCGAGCAGGCGGTCGAAGGCCGTGGGTACGCCGCCGCGCTGGGTGTGGCCCAGGTTGACCGAGCGAGTCTCGTATCCGGTCTTC
>JAJXXG010001185.1 GCA_021781255.1 Acidobacteriota bacterium | reverse complement strand
CCCACGGCCGCTGAGGTCACAGGAGACTTCAGCCAGAGCGGCGTAAATATCTACGACCCCACTAGCACGCAGCCGAATCCCAGCTTCAATCCAAGCCTTCCCGTCAGCAAGACCAACCCACAGTACATCCGCCAGCAATTTGTCTATAACGGCGTGGCCAATGTGATTCCGCCCGACCGCCTGAGCCAGGCGGCATCCATCATGCTCACCAGGTACACACCGCGCCCGAACACCATGGACATGGGCAGTTCCACGATGATGGGACAACCAACCGTGTTCGGCACCGGAAACGACGCGAACAACTACCTGGACTCGCGCAAGGAGCGGATGAACAACGATCAAGGCACCGTGCGCATCGACCACAATTTTGCCAATGGCGACACTGCTTTCTTTCGCTATTCCGCATCCGGCGAATACGGATTCATGCCGCAGGGCCTGCCGGGCTTCGGCTTCTATCACGACGATCTGTCGCAGCAGGGCATCCTTGCGTGGAACCACATCTTCTCTTCGCACATGGTCAACATGCTGTCTGGAGCCATCTCCCGCCTGGTCATGATGCACTCGACTGAGAGCGCCAACAGAAATGACATTGTGAGCGAACTGGGCATTACGGGCACAGGCTTCGGAGGCCCGGCCGCATGGGGAGCGCCTTATTTCTACGTGCAGGGCTACTCTCCGCTGGGCGACAACTACTCGGCCACTCCCATGCACGCGTGGGATACGGTGGGGGAGATTCGCGACACGCTCGATTGGCAGGCAGGCCGTCACAGCTTCAAGTTTGGCGGCGTGTATCAGAAATTCATCTGGCCCATGTGGGGCTTCTTCCAGAACCGCGGGTTTTATCAATTCACCAACGGATACACCACGGAGTATGCACTCAACGACGGCCAGACCGGATCTGCTCTGGCAAGCTTCCTGCTGGGCCTTCCCGCTGCACGCCAGGGTCAGGCCGGCGTTCCGCAAATGGACCTTCGCCAGTGGTACTCCGACGCCTACGCGGAAGATGCCTGGCGACTGACCTCTTCCACAACGCTGACCTACGGCCTCCGGTACGAGTTCATGAGTCCGCTTGTGGATATTGAATACACCAACAGCAACCTGGACCTGAAAACCGGCACACCGCATGTCTTTATCGGCGGCCAGAACGGATACCCCAGTGGACTGATGTACGCCAACCACACCAACTTTGCGCCGCGCGTTGGCCTTGCGCAGAGTTTGCCCAGGCTGGGCGTGGTCGCCCATCTGGCCTATGGCATCTTCTATACACCCGTGGACATGAACACGTGGTGCAATCAGCGCCACAACGTGCCCTATGTGTTTCCCATGACCTCGCAGAGCGATCCGTATCTGCCCAGCATCACCACGCTTGATTTCCCGGCGCCTGTTCTTGGCAGCACAGTTGTGAGCTTTACGGCTCTCCAACTGCACGCGCCGCCGCAGTACATCCAGCAGTGGAGCGCGTCGGTTGAAAAACAACTCGGCAATGAGACGACGATCGAAGTCGGCTATCTGGGATCCGGCGGATTTCACCTGCAGAGGTCGCATCTCATCAACAATGCGCAGCCCGGCGCCGGCCTCATTCAGCCCCGACGCCCGTTTCCCAAGATCAGCTTCGTCAACAACACCGTTTTCCTGGCATCGGTAAAGGTGGCCAGCACCACATTTCCCGTCAGCACGGTCAACCTGCTCGAAAACACTTCGCAAAGCTGGTATGACGCCGCTTACGTCAATGTCCGCCGCCGCTACGCGCGTGGGCTGAGCTTGCTGGCGAATTACACCTTCGCCAAGTCACTGGAGAACGCTCCTGATTTCCGTTCGCCCATGTTCGAGTCCTCTGTGCCCCAGAACAACGACGACCTGAACGCGGAGAAGGGCCCCGGCTGCGACATTCGCCATCGCTTTGTCGTCAGCGCCGTTTATGATCTGCCCGCTTACAGCAGAAACCAGCTTATGCAGACCATCACGCGAAACTGGCGCAGTTCCATTGAGTACCAGGTACAGACGGGCTTTCCGCTGACCATCTCTGTCTTTGGAGATACGGCGAATGCCGGAACGGTTGTCGGAGAAAACCCCATCCGCGCAAACCGCACCAGCACGAGCATCTTTCCGCACGGGACGCGCAATGCCACCACGTGGTTCAGCCCCACTGCGTTTGTGGCTCCGCCTGCCTACACCTATGGCAATGTGGGCCGCAACTCCGTGTATGGCCCCGGGCTGCAAACCATGGACATGAGCCTTGTCCGCGAGTTCAATATGACGGAACGAGCGCACTTTGAGGCCCGGGCCGAGTTTTTCAACGCCTTCAACCACACCAACTACGGAATCCCAAACCGGTTCGTCAACACGTCCAGCTTCGGCAGTATCACTGAGGTAGCGACGCCCGGCAGAGAGATCCAACTCAGCGCTCGCGTCAGTTTCTAGCTGCTCGCGTTCCCGTCAGTTCGCAGAATGCGGCGGGGGTCCTCTGACCTGCCGCATTCTGCTTTACTCGTTTACAAAATTCACCACTTTGGGTCCAATCTCAGCTGTGCATTGGCGCGGAGCCAGGTGCCCGCAACCCTTAATCACAGCCAGCTCAGAATGTGGCACGAGCTGATGCATCTTTTCCGCCTGGCGCAGCGGAGTGATCTGATCCAGCGCACCCCACACAATCAAGACGGGCATCTGCAACGACGGCAGCAGGCTGTCCGTGGCGTCCTTGCCGGTGAGCATGGAAGCGAGCGCACGGTGGATAACCCAGGCATTCTTCTCTGAGGCGCGCAAGATATCGCTCGCGATGAACCCCGGCACCTTGGGTGGGTCCGGCATCAGCAGAGCATCCAGATCATCCAACTGGCCGGGCGTGGTCGGGGTAAACAGCGCCGTGTTCCAGGTGGGCTTCTCGTAAATCCCGGCGCTGTCAAACAGCATGAGTTTGCTGACCCGCTTCGGATGCCGGGCTGCGACCAGTTGCACGATCCAGCCGCCCATGGACCACCCTCCCAGATCCACCTGCCGCAAGCCCATCGCATCCAGAAAATGCACCACCACCGCAGCCTCGTCGGGGACTGAGTAGGAAAAATTCGTCGGCTTTTCGCTCTGGCCATACCCGGGCAGGTCGGGCAGAAATACCCGATAACCCGCTTTGGCCAGATACGGCGCCAGATTCTGCCAGTCCTCCGCGCGGGCTCCCAAGCCGTGCACCAGCACCACGGGGGTCCCGCCCGCCGGCCCAAGCTGGTAATAGTGAACGCGGTATCCCTCGACCGCGGTCCATCGGCTCTGCGCGCCAGCCAGCAGCATGCGCAGTTCCGTAGACTCCTGAAAGAACTCCACCGGACGCGCCCAAAAGACCGCGACCGAAAGGACCACGGCCAACAACACGCCCAGCGCGGCCCAGCGCCACCGGCGGGGTCGGATCATGCACCCTCCTGAAATTGCAGGGCTTGCGCTCGCTGCCAGCCTGCCTCCATCACCCGCACGGTCACGGGGTCCACCACCAGGGAGCTGTGGCTGTTCCACTGCGCACGCTCCACCCAGCGCACCTCATCGGCATCCGATGCCGCCTGAAGCGAGCCCCCGACAACGCGGCAAAGATAATCGGCAATGACGTAGTGGTAGCGAACCCGTTCGCCCTCCCGGTGGATGCGATCCAGCAGTTCGATCAGTTCGATAGGCTCCACCGTCAGACCGGTCTCCTCGCGCACCTCGCGGATGACGCCGGCCATGAGTGACTCGCCCACCTCCAGCAGGCCGCCCGGCAAAGACCAATGCCCTTTCAGCGGCTCCTTCCCGCGCCGAACCAGCAGGACACGCCCCTGCTGAACCACCACCGCCCCCACGCCGACGAGGGGTGCACTCGGAAATTCTCGCTCCATTGTCCTCCGCTTCCAGGGTAACTCGGCCATCTCTCCCCAGTAGAATCCCGAAGCGGCCATTGCGCAACCATGCACCTTCCCGCAACTATCCCCGCCACCGGCTCCAGCATCGTTTTCCCCGGCGTATCATCAAACTAGGCAGGGAGGAAAAATGGCGGAGTTCACGCTGCGAATCGACGGTATGCACTGCGGGTCCTGTGTTCGGCGCGTTTCCCAGGCGCTTGCTTCCATTGAGAAAGTCCACGTGGAGGAGGTGCGCATCGGCGCTGCAAGGCTCAGCACCACCGTAGATCCGGCCCCCGTCGATCAGGCGATTGCTACTCTGGCCAAAGCCGGCTATACAGCTCGACTGGAGCAATAACTGCGCCCATGGCTTCGCACCAGACAGAATCGCTTACACTGCCTGTCCTTGGCATGACGTGCGCTGCATGCCAGCACCACGTGGAGTATGCCCTGCGCTCGACCGCGGGTGTGGAGTCTGCCCGTGTAGACCTGATGGCTCATCGGGCGAGTGTCGTGTTCGATCCCGCAATTGCAGAGCCGCATAACCTGGTGGCAGCGATTCGCGCAGCCGGATACGACGCCGTATTGCCGCGCGCCGGCGAATCCACCACCGAGGAACGTGCCGGCCATGCCGCCTCCGAATCGGCCAGGAAGGCCTGGACGACGATCGTGGCGGGCATTCTCGCAATGATCCTTTCCATGCCGCTGGGCGGCGAAATGGGAGAATCAGGCAACCTTCTGATGCAGGCAATGCCTTGGCTATACAGCCTGCCTCAGGGTCTGCTGCGCTGGGTGCTCCTCGGCGTAACAGCGGCGCTGATGACATGGGCAGGACGAAGCATTTATTGGAACGCTGCTCGCGGGCTGCGCCATGGCACAACAAATATGAACACACTGGTCAGCCTGGGGACCGGTGTCGCTTTTCTGTATTCTGCCTTCGCAACGCTCTGGCCCGCATCGGGCCGCCAGGTTTACTTTGACGCCGTCCTGCTCATCCTTGGCTTTCTGCTGCTGGGCAAGGTTCTGGAGGCACGCGCAAAGCGCCGTGCTCTGGAGGCGCTCAACCTGCTCAGCCGCCTGCGTCCGGCCACGGCCCGGCGCATCCTCAACGGCGTAGAGACCGTCGTTCCGCTCAATGAAATCCAGCCCGGAGACAGCGTGCTCGTTCTTCCCGGGGAGCGCTTCCCGGTGGATGCCGATATCCTGGAAGGCCGCACGACGGTGGATGAATCCATGCTGACGGGCGAGTCCACGCCGCAAACGCGCGAACCGGGAGGCCGGGTGCTGGCTGGTTCGCTCAACTACGACGGAGCCGTCGTGTGCCGCGCCACGTCGCTGGGCGAATTCACGGTGCTGGCACAGATTACGCGGATGGTGGAGCAGGCACAGTCCTCGCGAGCACCCATGGAGCGGCTTGCAGACCGGGCAAGCTCCATCTTTGTGCCAACGGTGCTTGGCCTGGCTCTGCTCACGTTCGTGGCATGGATCGTCGCCACCCATTCCTTACAGATGGCCCTGGCAAGCACCGTTGCCGTGCTGGTGATTGCCTGCCCCTGCGCCATGGGGTTAGCCGTGCCTGCCGCCCTTACCGTGGCCGTGGGCCGTGGAGCGCAGCTCGGCGTGCTCTTCAAGGGAGGCGAAGCGATCGAGCGCCTGGTCCGCCTGGACGCAATTGTTCTCGACAAGACGGGAACCATTACAGTTGGTCACCCAGTGCTCTCCGCCGTACATCCGTTTGCGGTGTACACCGAAGATCAGATCCTTCGCATCGCCGCCGCGGCCGAAGAAAGATCCAACCACCCGCTCGCACACGCCATCGTGGATTACGCCCGCGACCAGCAACTCACCTGGGAGCCTGCGGAGGACGTGCAGATTCTCCCCGGCCGAGGCCTTACGGCAAAGGTGGACGGCTATAACTGTGTCCTCGGCAACGAAGCGCTCTTCCGCGAATTTTTTGGGCGTGTTCCCGACAGTGTCCCTCCCCCCAAGCCCGGCACAACAAGGCTGTGGATGGCCCTGGACAATCATCCTGCCGGTTGCTTTGATGCCCGCGACACGCTCAGGCCGGAGGCTGCCGAGGCCGTAATCGCACTGCGCCATGCGGGATTACGCGTCATTATGCTCACGGGCGACTCGGCCTTTGCCGCTGCACCGATTGCTCAGCAGGCTGGCATCTCAGAGGTCGAGGCAGGTCTTGATCCCGCCGGGAAACTCGATCGGATTCGCGCGCTGCAGGAGCGCGGGTTGCGCGTAGCCATGGTAGGAGACGGCATCAACGATGCCGGCGCGCTTGCGCAGGCCGATGCAGGCATTGCGATGGGGACAGGGGCTGATTTGGCACAGGAGGCTGGCGACGTTCTGCTGCTGCGCACGCAGCCCATGGCAATTCCCGCCGCAATTGACCTGGCAGGCTCAACGCTGAGCGTGATGCGGCAGAATCTGATCTGGGCGGCGGCTTACAATCTGCTGGGAATTCCGCTCGCTGCGGGGCTGCTCTACCCCGCTTTCCACGTGTTGCTCAGTCCGTGGGTGGCTGCTGCGGCCATGGCCCTCAGTTCCGTCAGCGTGCTCACCAACAGTTTGCGCCTCAGGCGCTGGCAGCCGCACTCCGTCCCGGCGTTCTCAGCACGCTAAACTGATTACAGGGTTCTTCCGTGCGCATCCTCACCCGCTACATTCTCGGCGAAATTCTCTCACACACGCTCATCGGATGCGCTCTGTTCACCTTTGTTCTCTTCATGCGCGATCTTCCCCACATCCTGGAGATGATCGTTCGCAACAGCTCCACCTTCACCAACGTTCTGGAGATCTTTCTTTTTACCCTGCCCAATACCTTCCGCGTGACCATTCCCATGGCCGTGCTGGTAGGCATATTGCTGGGATTCAGCCGGCTGGCCGCAGACAGCGAAGTCATCGCCATGCGCGCCTCCGGCCTGGGAATCGGCTTCTTTGTGCGCGTGGCTTCGCTGGTAGCGGTGGGCGGAACCCTGATTGGGCTCGTGAATTCCCTATACGTTGCCCCGCGCGCCAATCAGGCCATCCTGGCCATGCAGCAAGCTTTGGAGACATCGCAGGCTTCGTATGAGATTCAGCCGCGTGTCTTCTACGAGGATTTTCGCAACTTTGTCCTTTACGTGCAGGATGTTCGCGGCGGCGCGGGCGCAGCCAACTGGCGGCAGGTTTTCATGGCGGATGTCAGCGATCCATCCACGCCGCTGATCACAACCGCAGCTTCGGCAACCGTCGTCAATGATTCGACCCAGGAACTGCTGATGCGCCTGCGCGACGGCTCCCGGCATGAGACCGTGGCAGGCCAGCCGCAGCAATACAACATTTCCACCTTTACCAGCACGGATCTTCCTCTGACGCTCAGCCAGCAGAGCGACGTACACCTGGGCCGCATGGACACCGCCATCTACGCTCTCCCCATGGATGCACTGGAGAAGCGCATCCACGGCCCGGACGGCAGACGATTTCTGATCGAGTACCACACGCGCCTGGCGTATCCGGCGGCATGCCTTGTGCTGATGCTGGTCGGCGTTTCTCTCGGCGTGGTCTCGCGTCGTGGCGGCAAGAGCTCCGGCTTCGTCTTCACGTTGCTGCTGGTCATTCTTTACTACGTCCTCTCGTACACCGGCATAGCGCTGGGCCGCCAGGGCAAGCTGCCGCCGTCAATCGCTGTGTGGCTCGCCAACCTCGTCTTCGCCGCGGCGGGAATTTTTCTGCGGTGGCAAATGGCCAGCGGAGGCCGCGTTCTCAGCGCCTTTACAGGCCTTGCCTTGCGCATCCCGCGTCCCAGTTTCAGGCAGAGCCGCAATGGAAAGCGTCTCAGCTCTCTGCTCACCCGGCTTCAGCAGCCCACTTCGCGCTCAGGAGCCCACGGGGCCTTCCCGCGCATTCTGGATGGCTACGTAATTCGAGAGTTTCTGAACACGTTCTTCCTCGTGCTGATCAGCTTTGTGCTGCTGATGCTGGTCTTCACCTTCTTTGAGCTAGTGGGCGACATCATCCGCAACCACATTGCTCTCACCACGGTTGGCGCCTATCTGGTAAACCTGACCCCCAGCATGCTCTACCAGATTGCGCCTCTGGCTGTACTCATCGCCGTCCTCGTCACATTTGGCGTGCTGAACCGCAACAGCGAAATCGTTGCCATGAAGGCAACCGGCATCAGTCTCTACCGGCTCGTTGTTCCCATCGTCTCCATCGCAGCCATCCTTTCCGTCTGCCTGTTTTTGTTTGACCAGTTCTACCTGCCGCAGGCCAATCGGCGGCAGGAGTCACTGCGCAGCACCATCAAGGGCCGTCCGCCTCAGACCTTCCTGCATCCCGAACAGAAGTGGATGTTTGGCCAGCCGCATCCCGGCGAACCCGGTCGCATCTTCTACTACCAGTTCTTTGATCCGGATCGCAACGAGTTTGCCAATCTCTCGATCTTCGAGTTCGATCCCTCCACGTTCTCTCTCACTCGGCGCATCTTTGCCGCACGTGTCTTCTGGGACTCCGACACGAATTCCTGGCACTTCCAGAATGGATGGGAGCGCGACCTGAACGGCGCCAACGTTCTTGGATATCAGGAATTCAAGAGCACCACGTACGCCGAGATTCATGAGGAGCCAAGCTATTTCAAAAAAGAAAGCCTGCAATCGCAGGAGATGAACTTCGGCCAGTTGGAGCGGTATATCAACGATCTGCGGCAGAGCGGATTTGATACGATGCGTCTCCGCGTAGCCCTGTGGCACAAACTGGCCTACCCGCTCATCGCCATCGTCATGTCGGTTCTCGCCATCCCGTTTGCCTTGTCCATGGGCCGGCGCGGATCGCTCACCAGCATCGCCGTGGCCATTGGCGTTGCGCTTACATATTGGGTGATTGAAGGACTCTTTGGAGCAATGGGCAGCGTGAACTATCTGCCTGCAGCCCTGGCGGCCTGGGCCCCGGATGTGCTCTTCGGCCTCACGGGCGGATATCTGTTGCTGCGCACTCCCACGTAAACAACATTGCAGTTACCGTTTCCGTAGTGATACAACGCACCTTACAATAGAACTATGCTTCGCGACCTGAGGCCCCTCTTTGCTTACATGCGCCGCTACCGCTGGGGATACCTGTGGGGCCTGCTCTCCTGCGTCGCCACGAACTCCGTCTGGGTGCTCTTCCCCAAGGTTCTGCAGGCTGCCATTGATGATCTGGACCATGGCGTCACCCGCCATCGCATCCTTATCTACGCGGGTCTGCTGGTCGGGATTGCCCTGGTAAAAGGCATCTTCCTCTACGCGCAACGCTGGATCCTGATCGGCATCTCCCGCGAAATTGAGTTCGACCTGCGCAACGATCTCTTTCGTCGCCTTGAACTGCAGGACTCCGGCTTCTATCAGCGCTTCCGCACGGGCGACATCATGGCCCGCCTCACAAACGACCTCAATGCCGTTCGCATGCTCCTGGGCCCGGCGTTGATGTACAGCGCAAATACGATCTTTTTCACCATCGGCGCGCTCTTCTTCCTGCTGCATATCAGCCCATGGCTCACGCTGGTCGCCTGGGCTCCCATGCCGCTCGCCAGCATCCTTGTCCAGTACTTTGGACGCAAGATTCACGACCGCTTCGAACGCATTCAGGAGAGTTTTTCTGAGATCTCTTCCCAGGCACAGGAGAACTACTCCGGCGTTCGCCTGGTGCGCGCATTCGCCCGCGAAGACTCCCAGATGGACATCTTCGAGCAGGCGAATCTCAAGTACATTGCGCGCGCGCAACGACTAGTGCAGCTGATGGGCATGTTGTGGCCGACACTGGAGTTCATTCTCGGCGTCTCCATGATCATCACACTGCTGGTGGGCGGGCATGAGGTCATTGCGCATCGCATCACACCGGGCGAATTCGTCGCCTTCAACACCTACATGATTCTGCTCATCTGGCCGATTATCGCAGTGGGCTGGGTGGTAAATCTCTTCCAGCGCGGCACCGCTTCGGTCAAGCGCATTGATGAATTGCTTCGCGCAAAGCCTGCGATTGACGACAGTCAGGCCGACCCCGCGATTGCCGAAGATACTGTTCTCAAGGGCGAAATCGAATTCCGGCACCTGAACTTTGCTTACGGCGAGTCCCCCGTTCTGCGCGATATCTCTCTGCGGATTCCTGCCGGATCAAGCCTCGCCATCGTTGGCCCCACTGGATCAGGCAAGACCACGCTCGTCAATATCATTTCGCGGCTTTACGAAGTTCCTGACGGTTCCCTGCTCATCGATGGCCGCCCGATTCGCCAGTATCCTCTGGCTGCGCTCAGGCGCAATATCGGCATGGTTCCGCAGGAGACCTTCCTCTTCAGTGAAACGATTCGCGAAAACCTGGCATTTGGCGCTCCGAATGCCAGCCAGCAGGATTTGATGCAGGCAGCCGAGGCTGCGCATATCCGCCGCGAATTTGAAGAGTTTCCCCAGGGATTTGAAACCGTCGTAGGCGAGCGTGGAGTCACCCTATCTGGCGGACAGAAACAGCGCACCGCCATTGCGAGAGCGCTGCTGCGCAAACCCGCAATTCTCATCCTTGATGACGCGCTCGCCAGCGTGGACACATACACTGAAGAGCGCATCCTGGGCGGCCTGCGCAGTTATACCTCCACGGCGACCACCATCCTTATCTCGCACCGCGTGTCCACAGTGCGAGATGCCGACCAGATAGCAGTGCTCGACCACGGTCGAATCGTGGAAGTGGGTCGGCATGAAGAACTGCTTGCTCTGGATGGCTACTACGCAAGCCTCTATCAAAAGCAGCAGCTGGAAGAAGAACTTACGGTCGCTGGATAAACCTTCTTGGGTCGGCAGCAATCTTACGATCGATGCGCTCACTCCACGCCCAGCACCTTCACAATTACGCGCTTTCGCCGCTGTCCATCAAACTCGGCGTAGAACACGCGCTGCCATGTCCCCAGATCCAGCCGCCCTCCGGTCACTGGAAGCGTGGTCTCGTGGTGCAGCAAAAGAGACTTCAAATGCGCGTCTGCGTTGTCCTCGCCTGTCTGGTGATGCTTGTAGTCCGGTCGTGCAGGAGCCAACTGTTCAAGCCATTTACCGATGTCCTCAATCAAACCGTCTTCCAGATCGTTCACGTAGATTGCCGCAGTAATATGCATCGGGGAAACAAAGCACAGCCCATCCTGCACACCGCTGCGTTGAACAATCTGCTCCACCTCATCGGTAATGTGCACCATCTCATACCGCTTCTTTGTCTCAAACACCAGATATTCTGTATGGCTCTTCATGCCCATCCTCCGGCGCCGTACCGCTGCAATGGCAACTTCGCGGCTCACCCTATATCCTAATGAATGTGGAGAACCGTTCCAGCATGCAAACATCCGAGGATCTGTCGCAGCAAGGGATTGACCTGCTCGCAGCAGGATCAGCGCAGGAGGCTGTGCATGCTTTCCGTGCAGCCATCGACGCAGACCCGGCAAACTACGAAGCACATCACGGCTTGGTGCGTGCCTTGCGCGAGGTTGGCCGCCTGGAACAGGCCGTCGCCACGGCGCTGGCACTCACCGCGCTCACGCCGAATGATCCGCTGGCTCACACCGCACTATCGATTTCATTGCAGGTAGCGGGCCACGTTCCCGAAGCAGAAGCCGCAGCCGCACGCGCACGTATTCTCGAATGGAAGCAGCAATTGCAGTCTGCGCCACCTGAGGATGCGCTTCGGTGAAGATGAGTCCGCGCCCCTCGCCGCCTCACCGGCTGCGCCAGATGCACGATCTCCTGCTGCATGCTTATGGGCCACAGCATTGGTGGCCCGCTCAAACGGCAATTGAAGTCGTGATAGGGGCCTACCTCACGCAGAAC
>JAJXXG010000308.1 GCA_021781255.1 Acidobacteriota bacterium | reverse complement strand
TAATCAGTTCCGTAATGAAGGCATGCTGGCCGATGGTTATGATCGGGTCGTACCAAATGGGCATGAACAATTGGATCACCAGCTTAGCTCGAATGCGGGCACGCACTGCCTGTTCTCGCGCCTCGAGATCATTCACAAGAGCTGTTGCCTGCGCCTGACGGTTCAACGCCTCACCCAGACTTAAAATCGATTTGTATATGCCTGCGATCCCGTGCGGATTCACCATGAATACGGGAATTCCGTAGTGAGCAAGCTGATCGATCTCAGGGATTTGGTTGATTCCTCCAGTGCCTAGCACCAGGTCCGGATGCAGTGCAATGATCTTTTCGAGCGACGGATTCAGTGGAGCGCCGATGGTCGGCTTCTTTGCCGCTTCCGGCGGATAGGTCGTGTAATCGGAAACGGCAATCACATCCGATCCAGATCCCAGACTGTAAACATCATCCACAACGCTCGGTGCGAGGCAGATCAATCTGTGCGGATGGTCCGGAACTACCACCGTGCGTCCGAGTTCGTCCGTCAACTTCCGTGCGGCGAGGCACGTCATGGGACTGAGAAATATCAAGAGCAGGACTGAGCGCTTCATCGCACCTCCGCGGCTCGGCGCACTGCCTGCCCAGCCCATGCAACAAAACGGTCTGCGATTTCCGGAGCGCCCCGAAAGTGGAGGTGGATATAACTCGCGAACAGGTTACCGCTTGCATAACCTTCCACTGTTGCTGTTCCAGAGAGTGTATAGCGCGCCCGAAACGCCGGTGTAACATCGCGAGTGTTTTCACTTCGTGAATGATGAAAGCTGTGGCCGCGCAGGACCGCGCCTCGATCGCCAAGCAGGCAATCTTGCAGCAGCTCGATTTCAACGTAGCCAAATCGCACCAGCTTGTCCGTCATCTCGCTTTCAAGCGGGATGACTCCGGCCATGGCATGCGCTTGGCCGTCACGTGTTCGCAGTCGCTCGCCCAAGTACATCATGCCACCGCACTCGGCGTACACCGAGCAACCCGATGCGGCGAAGCTGCGAATCGCGCTAGCAAGCGCGGTATTGGCGCTCAACTCCCTGGCATAAAGTTCAGGGTACCCACCGCCGAAATAGAGCGCGTCGACACCGGGCGGCAGTTGGGTATCGCGCAATGGGCTGAACTCGACCAGCTTTGCGCCCGCGCGTTCCAGCAGGTTCAGATTGTCCTGGTAATAGAAGCAGAATGCCGCATCGCGCGCTACGCCGATCGTGACACCGCGCTCCGCATGACTCGTGCTCACATTGCTACCGCGGATCTCCATTTGAAAATCAGGACTCAACAGAAGGTCGAGATTCAATCGCTCTGCCGCGAGAATTCCGAACGCACTTCGTTTTTCGCTCCAGTCAATTTCGCCGGCAGTCTGCAAGCCCAGGTGGCGCTCCGGTATATTCACCACCGCCTGGTATGGCACCCAGCCAAGAATCGGCGTCTCGCAATTGCTCGTTATGGCATCCGCAAGCAGGCGATAGTGCTTCTCGGAAGCGACGCCATTCAGGACCACGCCGCCGAAGCGCAGTTCCGGATCGAACACCTCGAATCCACGGATCACAGCCGCGATGCTGCGCGCGCTCTTTGAAGCATCGACAACGAGAATCACCGGCAGGGAAAGGATCTTCGCAATCTCTGCCGCGCTGCCTTTTTCACCTTCTCCTGAAATGCCGTCGAAAAGCCCCATCATGCCCTCGACGACGGCAATGTCGGTCGCAGCACAACCCTCAGCGAACGCCTCGCAAATGCCTTCGCGATTCATCATCCAGCCGTCGAGGTTCAGCGCCGGACGTTCCGTCACCGCACTCAGGTGGCCAGTGTCAAGGAAATCTGGGCCGCATTTGAATGCCTGCACGCGCAAGGCGCGAGAGCGCATTCCTGCGGAGATGGCCAGCGCAATGGTGGTCTTGCCGACTCCGCTTGCTGGGCCGGCGATCAGGAAGCCCCTCATAGCGGTCCCTCAAGGCTGCCTTTAATCCATACGGGCAGACCGGCGACCATCAGAACTACGTTATTCGCGACCGCGGCCACCCGCTGGTTGATCTCTCCAAGCAGGTCGCGAAACTGCCGCCCTGCCGCGTACGCAGGAACAATGCCGCAGCCGACCTCATTGGATACGAGCACGACGCGGCGATTGGTCTTCTTTAGCGCGAGGCATAGCGCGTCGATAGAGGCCCAGATCGCATCCTGATTTTCGCTATACGCTTCCTGGAGATTCGCGGCGAAGAGCGTGAGGCAGTCGATGATAATCCATTCACTTGTGCCTTCGCTCTCGGCAATCGCTTGATTAAGCTTCAGCGGTTCTTCTCGAGTGCTCCATTGCGCAGGCCGTTCCTGGCGGTGCCGCTCGATCTTGCGCCGCATCTCATCGTCTGAGGGCTGAGCGGTGGCAACAAAAGTCACGCGCTCGGCGCGCAAAACCATGTTCAGCGCAAAACGGCTTTTGCCGCTGCGCACGCCCCCAAGCACAAGCGTCACCGAGTTTCGGTGCGGATTCTGCATGCAAAGCCTCTGACCGGAGCACGCAAATGCCCCGGAGAAGCGGGATGTTCAGGCAGCTTTCAATGCGACGAAACTACCGCGAGGAACGCTCTCCAACTCTCCCATCGAAGCTGGATTCGCCTGGATATGATCTGGCCGGTCTCCTGACTTACACCTCGGTCGAACTAGAGCACCTTCCCACGGGCCTCGCCCGCAGTGGTTGGAATTTATCCTGCTCAGTTCTTGGTGCTTACAGTTACGGGGTAGTGACGGATTTGCACCGTCTTCCCGAACACCAGATGTATCGAAATATAGAATCTGCTCTAATTTAAAGTCAAGCGAAAGTATCAGCGCCGACTTGTTGACACAATCAACGGAGGCATACGCTTGTGCATTCCTGGAT
>JAJXXG010000638.1 GCA_021781255.1 Acidobacteriota bacterium | reverse complement strand
GCCGAAGATGACGCCGTTAAGGCTGCACAACAATCTCTCGACGTTTCAACTTACCAATATAAGGCGGGCGTCGCCAGCTATCTCCAGGTAATCACTGCCCAGGCTTTTGTCCTGCAGGACAGGCTTGCCGCAGTGAATATTCACACCCGGCGCATGGCAGCCAGCGTTCTGCTGATTGAAGCTCTCGGTGGTGGCTGGAATACTTCCTCCCTTCCAACGGTGAATCGCCTGACGCACGGAAAATGACCAGTGCTTGCCAAGTCAAATCGTTGCGACCATGTAAATACAGGTGTTTGACCGCCAAGGCAGAGTGACATCCGTTCTGCCCGGGCTGGCCCCAATCAAGAACCAGCAAATGGAATGCCTCTGTTTTGGCGGAGCGAATGGAGGTAAGGCATTGCTTCAGGCTCAACTCCCGTTCGCGGTCGTTCAGTTCCATTGGGGCTTTCTCGTCAGGCCGCCGTAGGACGCGGCAGAATTTGGGCAACAATAATTGACATCAATTGGAATGTTGCTCTAATATTGCACCATGCAACACTTGCGTAGCGCAACTATTGTAAGTGCGTCCGCTGTGGATGGCGCATCTGAAATTCTCGAAACGATCCCGTCTGTGATTCAGTTTATCCGCACTCAGATGCGTCAGCACCGGGGATCGGACCTCTCTGTGCCTCAATTTCGGACTCTTGTGTTCCTGGATCGCAATCCGGGGGCATCTCTGTCGGCACTGGCGGAGTTCATTGGGTTATCCTTGCCTGCAACCTCGCGTTTGGTTGAAGGGCTGGTCCGAAAGGCTCTGATCACTCGCCACATTCCTGCGGGAAACCGCAGGCTGGTTGCGCTCTCGATCAGTGCACGCGGACGGAGGACCGTCTCATCAGCGCGGAGCGCCACGGTGAAGCGGCTCGCCGAAGTGCTGGCTGGGCTGAACGATGAGGAACGAGCCGCCGTCCAGTTCGCAATGGGCGCGCTGCGCCGGGAATTCCAGTCAGCTATAGGGCGGGAAGTAGCTTAAAAAGGCCCATGCACATCATCGAAACAGATTCTTTAACCCGGCGCTTCGGAGATCTAACTGCAGTGGATAGTCTTGACCTTGCCGTTGCTGCTGGCGAAGTCTTTGGCCTTCTGGGTCCAAATGGCGCGGGCAAGACGACGCTGGTCAAGATGCTGACAACACTTTTGCCGCCCACGTCAGGCCGGGCTACTGTCGCAGGTTTTGATGTGCAGAAACATGCAGCGCAAGTGAGAGCAGAAATCGGCTACGTACCGCAACTGGTATCGGTGGACGGGACTTTGACAGCTTACGAGAACCTGCTCATTTTCGCCAAGATTTATGGCGTGCCACGATCTGAGCGGCAGCCACGGATCGCGGCGGCATTGCAATTTGTCGGGCTCAAAGAGGCCTCACGCCGCCAGGTTCGGACGTATTCAGGGGGAATGATGCGCCGCTTGGAAATTGCTTTGGCGATCCTCCATCAACCGCGCGTGCTTTTTTTGGACGAGCCTACGGTGGGGCTCGATCCTCTGGCACGGCAGGTAGTCTGGCAGCACCTGCGTTTGCTGAGAGAGGAATACAGGATGACAATTTTTCTGACCACGCATTTTATGGATGAAGCGGACAGCCTGTGCGATCGGGTAGCCATCATGAACCTCGGCCGCATCGCAGCGCTCGGCCGGCCGGAAGAGTTGAAGGCTTCAATCGGCCGCCCCGATGCCACCCTCTATGAAGTGTTTGCGCACCACACAGGCCATGAACTGGACAGTGGAGGCAATTATCGTGAAATCTCTCGAAACCGGCGCACCGCCGCCCGCTTGGGTTGAAACGAACTCGCCCGCGCGCGTTCTTTCTCACGCGATGGGTTTCCTGCGGCAGTGCCTGGCGCTGGCTGAAATGGAACTGCGCAAGCTCCGGCACGACCCGACGGAATTGGTGACTCGCGCTGTTCAACCGGCTCTGTGGCTTGCAATTTTTGGCGAGGTATTTACCCGGATTCGGGCCATCCCCACCGGGCATCTGCGCTATCTGGACTTTATGGCGCCGGGCGTACTGGCGCAGAGTGTGCTGTTTATCGCGATTTTCTACGGTATTGCGGTGATATGGGAGCGTGATCTTGGGATTGTTCACAAGCTTCTGGTTAGCCCGGCGTCTCGCGTAGCGCTCGTGGCCGGCAAAGCACTGTCTGCTGGAGTTCGGGGACTGACCCAGGGATGCACTGTCTATTTACTGGCATGGCTGCTGGGGGTGAGCATCAACTGGCATCCCGGTGCGCTAGCAGGTGTAGCGGTTGCCGTGATGCTCGGAGCTGCTGCCTTTTCAACGTTCTCGCTCATCGTGGCGTGTATCGTCAAGACGCGTGAAAGATTCATGGGCATTGGACAGATTTTGACGATGCCTTTGTTTTTTGCCAGCAACGCAGTTTATCCCGTTTCAATCATGCCGGAATGGCTGAAGGTCGTCGCGCGGGTTAACCCCCTTACTTACGAGGTTGACTCAATGCGCGCCCTGATGGTGGTGGATGGCAGCAGCCTGTACGGGGTTGGGTTGGATTTTCTTGTGCTGGCAGCAGTCACCGTTGCCCTCGCCGGCGTGGCGTCATGGCTGTATCCAAATCTTGCCAGATAAGATATTCGAGAGAGGATGGTGTGCATCAGTGACAGCTATGAAGTGGGGCAATGGGACAAGGTCAACGCTGCCAGCGCTCCTTGCGCTTGCCTTGATGTTCTACTCCGGATGCAGCGGCCGGGTGGCCTCGGCACAGAAAACGCAGCCTCCCATTGTTGAAGTTGCGCAAGTAATTCAGAAGGACATACCGGTTCATGGTGAGTGGGTCGGAACCCTCCAAGGTTACCTTAACGCTCGGATCTCGCCGCAGGTAAGCGGCTATCTGATCCGCCAGGAT
>JAJXXG010000389.1 GCA_021781255.1 Acidobacteriota bacterium | reverse complement strand
AAATCATCCGAAACCGTCCACGACTTGATCTGCGCCATGACTTCATCTTCGCCGCTTCACAATCACCGAAAATGACAAATTCAACCGCGCGAACCTAACTCGGTACTATTTAAGGATAAGCTCTTAGTGCAAAAAGGCTGGTTTTGAGGGAGTTACAAATCGATTCCCGCGAAGTCGGAGGTGTCTAATACGAAGTGGGAGTTCCCCGGCTCTGCCGGGGAGGCAGTGGCAGTTTGACATTTCAGGGAGTCCATCCAGAAGACTTCTCGACGTGAGCCGGCAAAGCACACGAGGAGAAGAAATCAGGATGGACGAATATGAGAGCTTAAGCCACGCCCGCTGGGAGTGCAAGTATCACGTGGTTTTCATACCCAAATACCGTCGCAAGGTGTTGTACGGGAAGCTGCGCAAGCATTTGGGAGAGGTAATGCGCAAGCTGGCGGAGCAGAAGGAGAGCCAGATTTTGGAAGGCCATCTGCAGGCCGACCGTGTACACATGTTGATCTCGATCCCGCCCAAGTAAGCTGTGTCGCAAGTGGTGGGGTTTATCAAGGGCAAGAGCGCGATCTATCTGGCGCCAACGTACGGGGAGAGGAAACAGAATTACGCCGGGCAAAACTTCTGGGCGCGGGGCTACTTTGTGTCGACCGCGGGCGGGGATGAAGCAACGATACGCGACTACATTCGCACGCAGGAGCAAGAAGACCAGCGATTGGACCAAATGAACCTGTGGCGCTGACCTGCCGCCGTCAGGCGGCTCACATCAACCGGGGCCGCGTTAGCGACCCCTCAAGCCGCTTTGAGCGGCTCACATCGAGAAGCCCCCTGCGCTGCCGGGGGTTTCTCACTTCATTGGGAGAACACGCCATCCTGTCCAGTAGTGTTAACAGACCCTAGATAAAGAGCGATGCCTTGCTGGTACCGGCTTCGGCCAGGAAGGTTGCCACTCCGCAGAGCTTGCGGCCGGGATAGTCGATCATCTCGTCAGCGTGCATGCCCATTAGTTCCATGCTCATCTGGCAGATGCAGATCTCGACGCCGGATTCGGCGGCCTGCTTCATCAGTTCCTCGAGGTTCATCACATTCTTCTTCTTCATGAGCCATTTCATCATGCTCGTGCCCATTCCGCCCATATTCATCTTGGAAAGCTTGAGGGC
The DNA here is from genome assembly GCA_021781255.1 of Acidobacteriota bacterium. Next base: position 10,605 of record JAJXXG010000389.1, on the reverse strand, counting down.
CGGCGTTCCCTTGGGAAGCATCCATCCGAACATGCGGCCCAGAAAGTCCTTCCCATGCGGCACCTTCTTCGGATCGCGCAAAGCCGCGGTGGCCCAGAAGGTGAAGAACATGCTTACCTTGTCGTACATGGCCGCGGCGCCGGTAGCAATGATGAAGGCAGCCATAATGCGATCGAAATCGCCGCTCATCACCACCATTGAGAGCTTATCCTCAGGGGCATTTGCGGTCAGCGTCGCCACTTCGCTCTCTAACGACTCAATTTTGCTTTCGAGGCTGGTTAGATCAATCGTATTGGATGTCAAGGGTTCTTCCTTTCATTGATTTGCATTTGCAGCTGCTGCCTGCTTGACAGAGCTCAGATACAGCGCCAGGGGCCTGTACAGCAGATGAGACCACTTCCCGAATGGGACAAAAACCACAAATAAGGAAGCGGCAATGGCCAGGTGAATTGCGTAGGTCGTATAGGTGGCCAGCGGAAAGCCCGCCAGCCGCAGGATATGCACAATGATGCCGGTGAGGGCAGTGAGAAAGATCAGCCCCACGAACATCCAGTCGCTGGCTTCGCTGTGGCGGTGCATCTGATCCACCTTGCGCCAGCGGGAGACCATGAAGACGACGGTGCCGTAGAGCAGCGTGGCGGCGGCGTAATAACCCCAGAGGCGCTGCGGATAGTAAAACGGATAGACCGTATCGGTCTGGAACCAGCGCAGCAGAACCTCCACCAAGACCTGCATGCTCACATACCCGGTGAAGAGAAATAAATGCGTGAGCCAATGGCCGCGGCTGGGCTTGCTATCGCAGCGGCGCCAGCGCATCTGCGTAAAATAATTAGCGAAAAACGCCGGGATCTGCTTGAGGTACACGCCGGCCGGAATCTTGAACATGGCCCTCCCGCCCATGAACTTCCAGGTCATGCGGAAGGCGTTTGTGAGCAGGATAAAGGCGAGCACCACGGCGGCGATCCTGTCGATGAACTCCACCCCTTCGACGGGAGCGAAGGTATTGAGCACAACGTGGCTGGTCACTACCGGGCCGTGGAAAAGAGCAAACGCTGCCAGCACCGCAAGCCCCACCAGCACAACTGTGCCGGCCAGCGCCCATGTGGATTTATAGAAAAGACCCGAGAGACCCGTCCAGTCGTAGCGGGCTGTAAGATAGCGCCGCGCGGCCATCATGATATTGCTCGGGTCGGCATCGCGAGGGCAGCTATCCGAGCAGTCTCCACAGTAGTAGCAGAGCCAGGGGTCCACGGTCTCGGTCAGTTTGCTTTCATGCCCCACCTGCAGAAGGTGAATGACGCGGCGGGGAAAGGCGGATCCTGAATCAGGCGCGATCGAGCAGGTGGCCGTGCAATTGCCGCAGTTCATGCAGAGAGCCACGTTGTCCCCGCCAAACTTCGCGATTTTGCGGTGCAGATCTGGATTCACAACCGGTGTCACGAACGAACCTCCTTGAGCGCATATTCGAAATAGCCTTCCGGGTTGGCTTTTCCCCTGGGCTCCGCCAGGTTGTAGCGCAGCATGGCCGCCAGCCAGAGAAAGACCTCGTGGCTGGGAGCCTGAAGTGCTTCGGCGAGTTCGGGAACAGTCTGCGGGCGTTCGCGCAGCAGCGCCTCAATGCGATCCCGCATGGGGTAAGCGTCGCGCAGGACCTCACGGAAATTTCGAGTGATTTCAGGCATGTACTTCCTCCCGGGCGAGTGCGTCGATCATCGACGTAATCTCACGATCGCTGAAGCCAATGAGGTCGATGGCTCCCTCGGGACAGGCGGGGACGCAGGCTCCGCCGCCCTTGCACAGTGACGGAATCACAGCAACAACCTGGCGCTCGCCGGCCGTTGTACACTCCAGGGCCTCATAGGGACAGGCGGCCAGGCATTCGTTGCAGCCGGTGCAGCGGGCGGCGTCAATCTTGGCCACGAAAGGCTCCAGATCGACGTAGCCCTTGATCAGCAGAGCGGCGCTCTTGCTAACGGCGGCCAGCGAGGAGGCCACAGTTTCTGAAATGGACTTGGGCCCCTGCGCCGCGCCGGCAATGTAGACGCCGTTGACGACAGTTTCAACAGGGCGAAGCTTGGGGTGAATCTCGTTCAGGAACCCTGTCTTGCCCACCGGCAGCTTCAGCGTGCTGACGAGATTGTCACCGGAGCGGGGAACCATGCCGGTGACCAGCACAACCAGATCCGCCGGGATTTCCATGCGCTCTGCGCCGTCCAGCAGATCGGCCGCCGAGACCATCAGGCGTCCCTTTTCCGCCCGAATCTCCGGCGGCTCGTTGGTATCCCAGCGTACGAAGACCGATCCCTGGCGGCATGCATCCTCGTAGAGCAGCTCGTACTTGCCGTAGCTGCGCATATCGCGGTAGAGATGATATTGGTTGATCGCCGGGTCGCGGCCATTGACCAGCAGGGCCGTGTGCACGGCGGCGGTGCAGCAGTAGCGGCTGCAATGCGAATGGGTCTCGTCCTCAGCCTGGCGGCTACCCACGCAATAGATGTAGGCGATGGTTTTAACTTTGCGTCCGTTGACTTTAAGCGGCCCGCTCGACTCGTTGAGGAGACGGCGGAATTCGGGCAGAGTGACCACGCCGGGCGTGCCGTATCCGAATTCGCCGTCAGCCGGAGCGTAGTTGTCGAAGCCCGTGGACACGATCACGGCTCCGACTGCCACAGTAAGCGTTTCACCCGTGGAGAGACGCACCTTCACGCTGAAGCTCCCTGCGCTCCCGCTTCGCTCGATAACCTCGGCGCCGGTGTACAGGGTAATGGTTTCGCGCTTGCGCATCTGCTGCTGAAGGTTCTCGACCAGATCCGCTCCCTGCCGGTTTTGGGGGAAGGTCGGACCCAGAGTCGCGGTCCACCCTCCAGGCTGCGCGGCCTTTTCGATCACGTGGACCGCCAGCCCCAGATCGGCGAGCGCCACCGCGGCGCGCATTCCGGCAACTCCGGCGCCGATCACCAGGACCGAAGGAAGCGTCTCGATGCGGAAGTTTTCGAGCGATTCGCTCTCAGCCGCCCTGGCAACGCCCGCGCGCACCAGCGAGGTGCCTTTATCGGTGGCAGCTTTTATATCGTCGCGGTGCGCCCAGGAGCACTGCTCGCGCACATTCACCTGCACGTAGCGGTAGGGATTGAGCCCGGCGCGATCGGCCATTCCGCGGAAGGTGTACAGGTGCAGTTTCGGCGAGCAGGAGGCGACGACGATTCCGTCGAGACCCTCCTTCTGGATCGCCTCGGTCATCTCCTGCTGCGAAGCATCGGAACAGGCGAACATGGTGGTCCGGGCCAGCGCCACGCCCGGTTCCTTTTCAATGGAGGCGCGGAGGCTCTCCACGTCCACGTAGTCTGAGATGTTGCCGCCGCAGTGGCAGATGAAGACGCCGATCTTCCTTTGCTGTTTTTGTTCATTTTGCTCGCTCATACGCGGCTCCTTTGTGACTGGAGATATGCTGCGGTCTGAGCCGCCGCCGCGCCGGCATGCAGGATGGTGTCGGGAATATCGCGAATTCCGGCCGCAGTCCCCGCGACGAAAACGCCGGGAATACTGGTTTTTCCGGGCTCGAGGTCTTCGTCGAGTTCGCGCACGTAGGAGAATGGGTCCATGCCGAGCTGCCCCGCAGCGAACATGCCTGCCGAAACGGGGTTGGCCAGCAGACCCACGGAGAGTACCACCAGGTCGTGAGTAGCCTTTTGCCGTCCGCCTCCGCCTTCGATGTCTTCGTAGGTGAGGCTTAGATTGCCGTTTTCTTCCTGATCGATCTGTGCCACCTTGCCCTTTACGAATGCGACACCCATATCCCGCGCCTGCTGGTAGAACTCCTCGTACCCCTTGCCGAACGCGCGGATATCAATGAAGTAGATGGTGACGTCGGCCATCGGCACGGCGCCCATGATCAGCTGCGCCTGCTTGAGCGAGTACATGCAGCAGACCCGCGAGCAAAGCCGGTTGTCCAGCGTGCAATCGCGCGAGCCGGTGCAAAGCACATAAGCGATGTTGTCGGGAACCTTGCCGTCGGATGGCCGCAGGACTGAGTTGTAGGGACGAGTTGGTGCGATGATGCGATCCATCTGCATGGCATCGATCACGTTGGGAAACCTGCCGTAGCCGTAGCTTTCCTTGGCGCGCGCGTTGAACAGCTTGAAACCCGTGGCCAGCACCACCGCCCCCACATCTTCCACCACCTCGTGGTCGCGCAGGTTGAAATCGATGGCCGACGACGGGCAGGCGCGCTCGCAGGCGTGGCATTCGGAGCATACCCCGCAATCCAGACAACGCGTGGCTTCGGTGCGGGCCTCTGCTTCCGTGAAGCCCCTCTCGACCTCGACGATTGTGCGCACCCGCTCTGCGGGCGCCATTTCTTTGATAGCGGTCCGCGGGCGTGAGGTTGCGCCTTGCTCCCGCGTGAGCACTTCGCCCTTGTCCATTGCCGGCAGGCGATCGTTGTAAATATGCTTCGCCAGATCGTTGCCCTGGAGATAGTGGCTGATGTAATAAGCGGCGCGGTGCCCCTGGCCGATGGCCTGAACGATCATGGAGGGTCCGGTGACCGCGTCGCCTCCGGCAAAGACGCCGGCGATGGCGGTCTCCAGCGTCTGGTCGTTCACTTCCAGCCGGCCGTTCTTCTTGCTTGCAAGCTCACTGGTGAAGCAAGCGGTGCTCGGAGCAAGACCTATCGCTACAACTACGAGATCCGCTGGTATTGTAGTAACCGCGCCGGCCACTGGCAGTGGTTCTCGCCGTCCGCTGGCATCGGGCGCGCCAAGGCGCATCTCCTGCGCTTCCACGCTCTTGAGCCGGCCATTCTCGCCGAGGAATCGCGAAGGCAGACGCAGTTCCGCCAACTGAACTCCCTCTTCGACCGCCGCCTGTACTTCCCATTCGTGGGCCGGCATCTCTTTGCGAGTGCGGCGGTACATGATGGTAACTTTGGCCGCACCCAGCCGCAGGGCCAGCCGCGCCGGATCGATGGCCGAGTTGCCGCCGCCGATCACAATTACCGATTTTCCTTTCAGGCTTTCCACCTGGCCGGTGTTCGCGGCAGTCAGAAATTCCATGCAGCCCATCACTCCCGGCAAAGCTTCACCGGGCACACCCATCTTCTGGCTCTCGCGAGTGCCCACCGACAGGTAGACGGAATCGAAGCCGCTCTGCAACAGAGATTTCGCTGACTCAACACGCTGGTTCACCTTGATGGTGACGCCAAGAGCCGTGACGTTCTTGATATCGCGGTCGAGCACCTCACGTGGCAGGCGATAGGCGGGAATTCCGTAGCGAAGCATGCCGCCGGGAGCGGGCGCTGCTTCGAAGATGGTCACGTCGTGGCCGTCTTTGGCCAGAAAATAGGCGGCCGAAAGTCCTGACGGTCCCGAGCCCACTACCGCCACTTTCTTGCCAGTCCGTTTTTCTGCTGGTCCGTACTCTGGCTCGGGATGGGCGGCATAGTAGTTATCGGCTAAAAAACGCTTGATGCCGCGAATCGAGAGCGGCCCTTCCAACCCGCCGCGCGTGCATTCGCCCTCGCAGGGCGCGTAGCAGGCACGGCTCAGGCTGCCCACCAGCGGAGCGTCTTCGAGATGCAACGCAAAAGCCTCGTCATAGCGGCCCGCGCGCACCAGGGCGATGTAGCCATGCGCCTTCACGCCGGCCGGACAAGTGAAGCTGCAGGGCGACGTGCCGGCGCGCTCGATCACTGCTTTCTTCGGTACGGCCTGAGGGAAGGGAATGTGTGCCGCGCGCCGCAGCACCAGATCGGCGTTGTACTGGTCCGGCGAAGCCACCGTGCAGGCCATGGTGCAGTCGCCGCAGCCTGTGCAGGCCGAAGCATTGACATAGTTGGTATGATTTTCGATCCGCACCTCAAAGCGCCCGTCCTCGCGCCGCACGATGGATTCGGGCTCGCTATGAACCATCATGGTGACATTGGGATGATGCGAGGTGCCTGCCATCTTGGGGGTCGAGATGCAGCTGGCGCAGTCCAGCGTGGGAAAGACCTTGCTCAACAGGATCATCTTTCCGCCGATGCTGGGCTCCTTTTCGACCAGCAGGACCTTGTGCCCCATGTCGCCAAGATTCAGGGCCGATTCCATGCCGGCGATGCCGCCCCCTACTACAAGAACGTCATAACTCATGAATGCAACCGCTCCAGTTCTATGCTCAGTTTTTCCATGTGGGAAACGAAAGACTCGGCGCAGACCGAACAGAGCGCGGCCATCTTGAGGCGGCGCGGGTCGTGCCCGTGCTCCTTCAGAAGCTTTTGCGCCGCGTCCACCAGCCTTCCGGTCCGGGCGGTGCAGTCCGAGACGTACGCGCAGTCGCTTCCGTCGGCCGCGATGAAGACGCCGTCAAAGCCGGCTTCAATGGCGTGCAGCACCCAGCTGGGCCGGATGCCGCTTGAGCATGGTACGGGAATCGTGACCACGCCCGGCTGGTAATGCATATGGGCGCTCCCTGCTAAATCGATGCCGGGATCGCTGATGGAATTCGTGGAGAAAACCAGGATGCGGGGATCCGCATGCCCGTTATGCGCCTGTGACATGGCACCCCCTCGTTATTTGGTTCTGCGCACGTAGACGCGCCAGTAGCCGGCGTCGGCAAATATGCCGAGGTGCTCGTGCCCCGTTTTCTTGCACCACATCGGGATGTCCGTGTTCGTGCCTTCATCGGAAGAAAGCACTTCCATGATTCCGCCGCGGGGAACCTTGCCGATGCTGCGCTTTGCTTCAAGCAGCGGACCGGGGCAGGCGGTGCCGCGGGCGTCGATGACCTGGTCGATCTTCAGAGCTTGGAGTTCTTCGTTTGTCATTGCGAATGATTCCTCTTACAGTTGAGATTTTGGTGAAAGGTGAATCTTCCCGGTTGATCCCAGCGCGCCTGCAGCCAGGGTTTCGGCGCTGTTTCCGATCAAGCGGCAATGGTTGCGAGAGGTCATATTCCACTTACTAGTGTCACTTTACATTTAGATGTAAAAAACAAAAGTGACGATGATCACACCTGCTCCGCTTGCTAGTGACAAATTGCATTTAGATGCAGATAACATTAGTGATGACGGTCACATTTGCTTCCGCGCGCTAGTATTACATTGCAACTAGATGTAAATAACATTAATTATGATAATCATATTTGCTTTCACGTACTAGTTTCACATTACATTTAGATGTAAATAACATTAGTGACGGTGATCACATTTGCCGGGGAATATTCCGAAGTCTTCCGGCGATGTCAACGTGGGGACGCGCGAAATTCTCCGTCCCGGCAAACAGCGCATTCAACAAAACTCGGGCGGCGCAGCTTTCGTGGCGCCGCCCGCGCTGTGAGCGGTTAAAGCATTTTCGGAATTGCTGTAGACCGAAAGCACATACTCAAGTGGCTTTTTCCTCTCCGGGGTCCGCGGCGACGGGTCTTCGTCGCAGGGGTGCAAGTAAAAGCCACCTTTTTCACATCTCTAAAAAGTCTATATGTATTCCGAAAATGTGCTAGAAACTCCTGGAGAATCCGATGGTGAGCGAATTCTCGTGCATGGTGCTGGTTACCGATGTGTTGGGAATGGCGCCCATTCCCGGGGAATACCAGGGGCCGGTGATCGAGTTCTCGAATGCATGGTAATAGGAAATTGCGACATCCCAATTGCCTGCCGACTGCACAATGCCGCCGCTCAGGTGATGCTGCACGATGGCCGGGGCGGGCGTGTTAAAGAATGTCAACGACGCAGGCACGGGGTTCTGCGCGAAGTTGTAGCCTGCGATCAGCTTTGTTGAGCGAGCGACCTGCTGCTGGACGCCTCCGCCAAAGGCCCAGATGTTCGTCCAGCCGAATCCGGCGACTGCGCCCGACGGTAGAAAGCCGGACTTGCTGAAGCCAGCCGCGTTGGCGTAGTTGAACCAGCGCTCATCGAACCCGATGTGCGTGGCTTTGGATGGCGTGACGCCGATGCCCATCGAGATCACCTGCGGCAGGTTCATGCGGAAGGTCATGGTGTGTTTTACGCCGGTCAGGTCGGCGCGGTTCCATCTGAAGTTCGAGAACCAGATCGGAGAGCGATAGTCCGCGCCCACGCTGAGGATATCGTTCACTTTGTAATGAACTCCGCCCTGGAATCCTGCGCCGAAAGCGGGTGCACTGTTGCCCGCCGACAGATAGTAAGGATAACCGTTATTGCCGGCGGTTACTGGCGCGGAAAAGGGCGCGGGAATGGTCTGCAGCATCGACAGCGCGGGTGTCACGGATAAGCCCAGGCCTGCCGAAAGTTTGCCGCTGTACTGATGCGCAATGCCAAAGGGAATGGTCAGCAGCATGTAGTTCGAGCGGAGACGGCCGAAGCCGTAGCCATTAGGCTGCTGCGGAGTAAGAATGGGGTTTGAAAAGTTCGTATTTTCCGCGTAATCGACGCCGAAGCCGCTGACCGCCAGCATGGCGATGAAATAGGCGTTCCTGCTGCCCTGCGGATGGTAGATGAAGGCAAGGCCGGGCATCACCGACATGTCGCGCTTGCTGACCGTGGTGCCGGAAAGTGTTGTGGACGGCCCCATCTGGCCGAAGGCGCCGGCGTCAACCGTGCTCGATAGCGAACGCCAGGGATCGAAGAGCGTTCCGTGAAATTCGAGTCGATAGCCCTTGAACTCCGTCGTACAGGCGGCGTTCCAGGCGATGGAACCGGTGGCGTCGAGGCAAATGCCGGTATCGGCCCCGCCCATGGCTTCGTTTACGGGTCCTGCACCATCCAGAAAATGTCCATCGGTGGCGAAGAGAGCGACTGGCCAAAGAAGCATAAGGATTGTCACTGACAGGGCTGGAACTACCCCACCCCATCTCATCTGCGTACTTTTCATCAATTCTCCCTGTGAAACCGTCCCGAATTTTCCGCAGCTAGGCGGCCAGGACAAATCCCAACAGGAAACTAAGCAAGTCTTCTGCCAAATCGTAAGTTGTGTGGAATGATTTGATTATGAAAATATAGTCGGATTGTGCGGCATGATGTTGCGACATTTTGCCGCGCGTTGAAACGTTTTGTGTAATTTCCCTGGCGGGTTACTCGATATGAAGCTCACGCATCCGCCGCCACAGCTTGGAGCGGCTCCAGCCCAGCTCCCTGGCCGCGTCGGCCCGCTTCCAGTGGTGCTTTTCCAGCGTTGCCACCAGCCGCTCCGATTCGGAATTGCCTCGGCGGGGAGCCTGCGATGCAGGCGCCTTCGCTGCATCGGGCATGCCGGCGTGAACTGCCTTCGAGCGCGCAACAGGCTGCTGGATCTCAAGCGGCAGGTCCTCGGGCAGGATGGTCTCCCGCTTGGCCACGACTACCGCATATTCAATCACATTGGACAGCTCGCGGACGTTTCCCGTCCATTTGTAGTCGAGCAGCAGGCGCATTGCCTGCGGGGAAATCCGGCGCACCAGGCCGTGCTGCGACGTGATGCAGTTCAGCAGGTGCATGGCCAGCGGAGGAATGTCCTCGCGCCTTTCGCGCAGAGGGGGCACGTGGATCGGGACCACATTCAGCCGGTAATAGAGGTCTTCGCGGAAGCGGCCGCTCTGGAGCGCTTCGCGCATGTCCAGGTTGGTGGCGGCAATGATGCGCGCCGATGTGCTGCTGGGCTCGCTTTCCCCCACTCGTTCGTATTTGCGCTCCTGCAGAACGCGCAGCAGCTTGACCTGCAGCGACTGGGGCAGGTCGCCGACCTCGTCCAGGAACAGGGTTCCTTTCGAGGCCAGCTCGAAGCGGCCTACGCGGTCGCGCACAGCGCCGGTGAAGGCGCCGCGGACATGGCCAAAGAGTTCCGATTCCAGCAGGTCGGAGGGCAGCGCGCCGCAGTTGACAGCCACGAGCGGGCCGCTGCTGCGGGCCGAGTTCTGATGGATGGCGCGGGCCACGACTTCTTTTCCGGCGCCGCTCTCGCCGGTGATGAGCACCGTGGCCTCGCTGTGATGGAGGGCCTCGACCAGCCGGAAGATGCGCTGCATCGACGGCGAGCAGGCGATAGCGCCGGTACAGTACACCGGGCTCTCCTGACAGGTACAGTCCTCTTCGGCCGGCCGCAGCAGAATCAGGTAGCGGACCAGCGGATCGCAGATATTGGATTCATCGGAGAGCAGAGGCGCAGTAGTGATCGACACCAGCCGGGGCACTGAGTTGCCGAAGTGCAAACTGGCGCGCCAGCCTTCGCGCATCTGCCCCTCGCACAGTGCGTGGCGCAGCGGGCCGCTGGGTCCGAAGAGCTCTTCGCCGAGGAGCTCCTCGATGGAATGGCCAAGCAACTCAACGGTCGCTACTTCGCCAAGAAACCCATCGCGCGGGCTGGAAACGTGCAGAATCCGGAAGGAGGAATCGAGACAGATAAAGGCGCGGCCAAAGGAAGCCAGCGCGCGCGTAATTCCGTGAAGCGCGGCGGCGGTGAGCGGGTTCATGACTGGCTCGCAATAAGGCGGCGAAAGAGTGCCAGAAATGGGCTCCACGGTCTGTTCTCCTATCCGCAGCCACTGGCCTTTCGCCCGGCGACGGCGATCTATCGCTATTACCATACCAAATACACTTTCCAGGTATGTGTGATCTCTGTCTCATCAGCAGCGCAAACACGCCTTAACTGCTATGCGCAGCGGGCGCCAGTAAAGCTG
>JAJXXG010000695.1 GCA_021781255.1 Acidobacteriota bacterium | reverse complement strand
AATGACGCTTGAAAAACCGAAAAAGGCCGCTACAATCTGCGGAAAGAGCATCCCAATTTATCCGATACCGAAGAGATGGCAACTGCCTGCAAACACCCCAGGGTACGAATTGTCTCCCGGCACGAAGACACCGAGTTTGTCGAGTGCTTGGAGTGCGGCGAAGTCTTTGACTCCGAAGAGTTTAATGACATGGCTATAGAAGAATCTGACGAGAAGGAAGACATCGCGGACGACGACTAGGATCCGGTCGGCGCACTTTTCCGCTCCATCCAGAAACCCTGGCTGCCGCCGCGCCACCTCAGGAGGCGCAGGGGGATGGTCTATTTCGCGCCGTGGACTCCGGTCGGCTGAGTGGTCGGCCTGTGCGATGCGATCCAGGCATAATGAAGGCCTGAAACCACTGTCAGTACCACGGCCAGGTCTAGCGTCACCAGGCGCAGCACCACCACCCACGTCGCGGAGTTGATCTGATGCAGCAGCACCACCGCCACCGCCGTAACCTGGGCCAGAGTGTTGGCCTTGCCCAGAAAGCTTGGGTGAAACTCCCGGCGTCCGACCGCGGCATACAGAATGGCTGAAACCAGCAGAATTCCCACGTCCCGGCCAAAGACAAGTACCGTAATTCGTGCCGGAATAAGCCCCTCGTAAGTGAGCACGATAAATAACGTGCTTAATAGCAATTTATCTGCGACCGGATCAAGATACTGACCAAGCACGGTTTTCTGGTGCAGAAGCCGGGCCAGAAGCCCGTCCAGTGCATCCGTCAGCCCGGCAGCGAGAAAAAGGATAAAGCTCAGCTCAAACCGCTTGTCCAGGATGGCTGAAACCAGAAACGGCGCCAGACAAATGCGCGCGAGCGTAAGCAGATTGGGTGCGGAGCGGAGCGGGTTGAATCGAGCAATCGAAAGGTCTGTCATGGCACGTTTCAGAGGCTGCCATCGGCAACGCCGGCATTTGAGGCAGACCGATGCGCGGCCTGCACCCGGGTGCCGACGCCTTCCCCCGGAACAGCAGGGACTGCGGCTCCTGCCAGGCTGAAAAAGCGCGCCGCCGATGCAGGATATGCTCTGCTACAACAGGATGTTACCGCAAATGGGAGAGCGCCGCACAGCCCCCGTCTTTCCCCACAGCCCCGATCCTGATAGACTACGAGTTGTTGCAACACAGGCGCGTAGCTCAGTTGGTTAGAGCGCTTCCTTGACACGGAAGAGGTCGCTGGTTCGAGTCCAGTCGTGCCTACCATTTAATTATCAATAGTTTAGCGAGCTCCAGACTACTTAATTATCCCCTTTATCAACCCAAATCCTCACCCAACTCTGAACGGCAAGTCTTCATCTGCTTGACTTCTGATGCCTGCGGATCACTATTACGCTGCGTCTGTATGCTGGTCTGAATTAAACGAGATAAGGGTGCACGATCAGTACGTCTCTTGTTGCGCCGATTTCGCATTGAATCCAGAAGCTTGAAGCAGAGCGGGCTTGGCAATCAGGGTTGGTTTTAGTCCAGGCAATCTCGGGAATCTATTCCCTGGGTGGATTGTTTCCATTCCTGGCAGCAGAACCCGGTTGTGGGAGCGTCGGATAAGCACGGTAGGCGATCGGCTCTGCGTCAAAGAAGGTTCCACTCAGGCGCGATGTCTTCAGCAGCACTTCAAAGTAAGGAAAGCGCTCTACGTTCAACGTCTTCTGCAGCTTTTCCAAATGCTCTTCCGAGGTAAGAAACGCTGCCGCCGCGTCTGTGGCATCCGAATCGGTTCCTGCAAGGATGATGACACTGCCCGTCTGGCTTAGATTGGGCATGAAGGCAATAGCAGCGTAGCCGATGAGGTTATCGCTTCCTCCCGGAACCGTATAAACAGCTTCCTCCCCGGGCTTTGGCTTGCGGTTGCGCACCAGCTGCACTCCGCGCTGATAGTCGTAGTCGGCCACAAAATTCAGCTGATCATCGAAGAGGTGATCCCAGGGCACGGATTTTTCCCCTCCAATCAGGATCACGTTGTCCCGCTTCATCTCGTCCGCCGTAAAGTTGCGCGTAAGTGTCAGGTATCGCGGGTAATTGGGCGGAATCTCTCCGAGCAGCAGTTGCGCGGCGCGTACGCCTCCGAACGTGACCAGATTGTGGCCAAAGATCTGATACACATCCTGTTTGCGGTCCGCGCTCATGGTTGAGTTCTGGGTACGCCGGATGTAACCACGCGTCAGGTACTCGTCGAGCGAAATGGCGCTGTTGGTGATGTCCTCAATCACGCTCACAGAATCATCCGGCAGGACAACATCTGTCTGGACATGCGGGTTGAGAAAACTGCCCCAGAACGCCGAAAGGGCCGATTGCCCATGCCAGGGATCGGTCACTTTTTTCAGATCCCTGTTCTGCACAAAGAGCAATCCACATGCCACGGCAAGAGCAGCAGAAATCAGGGGCCAGATCAGCCGCTGAACCCATCCGCGGCCTGTTGTCCCCTTGGCGTTTTCCTGGGTAACCGGGGGCGCAGGAACTGCCGGCTTCTCCGGGGGCGGCGCAGCAATTGCCTCTTCAGTGGCCGGGATACGCCGGTGAAAGACCAGCCTATATCCGCCGCGAGGAATTTCGCAATGCAAGGGCTCATCGGCGCCGGTCGTGGCAAAATACTGTTCGATTCGCTTTCTGAGCTCAGTTGCGTTGACGCGAACAATATTGTCCTGGCTTCGATCGTACGAGGTCGATCTTCCGAATACCCTCTCCCCTATCTCCTGCTCGCGTATTTCGGGGTGGCCTTCCTTCAGAGACTGCTTGCCAACGTAGAGCAGAAAATCCCGCAGCCTGGCCGACCGGCCAATCTGGTCGCTGGATGCCACCCGCTCAATGAGCGCCCAGCGCTCCTCAGGGGTGGAATCTTTCTGGAAATCCGATCGCGTTGGA
>JAJXXG010000390.1 GCA_021781255.1 Acidobacteriota bacterium | reverse complement strand
CGCTCGTGGTCGAGTGCCTGATCAAGGCGATTGAGGCCCGCACGATGGACACCGGAGTTCCGGTGTACAAGATTCCCGCCGGTGTGCAGCGTTCTGACCTGCCCATCTATGAGCGCCAGCGGCAGGTTTACCAGCAGAAGGTGGATGCCGTGCGACTGGCCACCGTCCACCACGACATGACGCAGGGCTTCGTCCTGACCCAGTACTTTTACGAGCAGCTGATTCAGTTTGAGAAGGAGCCGGCCAGCCTTCGCGACACCATTGGCGAAATGGTGTACGGCATGGACGTGGACCAGCAGGTGCACCGCGCCAAGCAAACCGAGTTTGACACCCAGGCGGACGGCGACGTGCTGCAGCGGAGCAAGCCGCGCGTGCTGACCGGGCTTGACCTTGCCGAAGCCCGCCTGCAGGCCGGCGATGTGGCTACGGCCAGTGCTTTGGCGCACCAGGCCCTGTCTGTCCACGAGGACACCGTACAGTCGGTCGCGGACCGGGCAAGGGCCAACTTTATCCTAGCCCGCACGGCCATCATGACCGGCCATCCGGAGGAAGCCATCGATCGCTTCCAGAAGACGATTGCCACCAGCAAGGAGCCGCGGCTGCTCGCGTGGTCGCATATCTACCTGGGCCGCATGCTCGACCTGGACTGCAAGCGCGACGCAGCCGTAGCCGAGTACAAGCTGGCCCTGGCCAACCGGGACGGAGCGCTCGACACCCGCCTGGCTGCTGAACGGGGCGTCAAGGCCGCCTATGCCGTTCGTGGGCACAGCTGCGAGGAGGATGCCGGGGACGCTACGGCACCGGACGCGTCCAAGCCTGCTGCCCCCCAGAGCCCGTCTTCTCCGCAATAATCCCCGGCAGCGTGCATCGAGACGCGGTTTAGCGTCTAATAGTTACAAAGGGGTGGACCGTTGCACTGTATTCAGTGCAACAGTCTGCCTCGCGGCATCTTGTCGAACCTTTGGGTTGAGGGATACGTGCAAGCATCTCTTGCGGAACTGGAAGCAGCACTTGGGTATTGCTTTACGGCGCCTGAAGTTCTGGTGCGCGCGTTGACCCATCGCTCACTTGCGAACCAGCATGCCAGCGGGAGTTCCGGGGGAGCCGCAGTTCCGGGGGGCGATAACGAGCGCCTGGAGTTTCTTGGGGATGCGGTGCTGGGCTTGGTGGTTGGAGAGGCGCTGTTTTTAACTCATCCCGAGTGGCGCGAGGGCGAGCTAACGCGTGTCCGCGCCCAGCTTGTGAGCCGGCAGCACATGGCAGAGGTGGCTGAGGCCGTTGGTCTTGGCGACCATCTGCGCCTGAGCCGAGGCGAAGACCGCAGTGGCCTGCGCAGCAAGGGCACGGTGCTCTCCAACTCCATGGAGGCGGTGATTGGCGCGATGTTTCTGGATGGCGGCCTGGACCCCGTGCGCACGTTTGCCCGCCGTTACGTGATGGGCGAGGTTGCCGAGCACCTGGCCCGCGAACTCCGCTCCGGCGCCGCGCTGGGCAACTATAAGTCCGCGCTGCAGGAGCATCTGCAGGCATCGCGCTCCGGAACGCCAGTCTATAAGGTGAAGAGCGAGAGCGGCCCCGATCATCGGAAGCGCTTTCTTGTGGAAGTGCGGCTCAAGCCCGCGGAAGGCGAGCCCGGCAAGCCTTTGGCCCGGGGCACGGGCAGCACCAAAAAGCATGCCGAGCAGGATGCCGCGCGCCGCGCGCTGGCCCGGCTGACGGCTGCCGCGGCCAAGGCTGGGGATGTGCCAGCCGATCTGCCCGGGGAACAGCAGAGCTGATGGCGGCGGCGGACCAATTCGGCAGTCTCCGCTCCGGCCAGAGTGGGCGCTTCTGGACGTATCTGCCCACGGTGCCGGAGGCGTTCGCTTCCTTTTTGCGTACGGTGGTTGTTGCCCTGTTTCTGCTGGCGTTTGTACTGCAGCCGTTTCTGATTCCCTCTGAGAGTATGGAGCGCACGCTGCTCGTTGGCGATTTCCTGCTCGTCAACAAACAAATCTTTTCCCCGCCCGGCTCGCCCGCGAATCCCATGCACTGGCTGCTGCCGTACCGCGACGTGCAACGAGGCGACATTGTGGTCTTCCATCACCCATCGCCGCCGTACCTGGTCAAGCGCGTGATTGGCATTCCCGGTGACCATATCCGAATTCAGGACGGCAAGGTGCTGGTGAACGATCAGCCGATTGCCGAGCCGTATGTGGCTCTGGAGCCTGCGGCGCCGAACGTCTTTCGCGACAACTTTCCTGCGCGGGTCTACACGGACCCGAATGTGGATCCCACATGGTGGCGCCAGATGCAGCGGCTCACCTCCAACGGAGAACTGGTTGTTCCCAGGGGGCAGTATTTTCTGCTGGGCGACAACCGCAACCACAGCAAGGACTCGCGCTTCTGGGGACTGGTTCCGCGTGAAGCCATTGTGGCGCGACCGCTGGTGATTTACTTCTCGCTGCGCCGCCCTTCTTCCACCGATGTGCAGCAGGCCGCGGATGATAGACTCGGACACGACGGGCAATTTTCGGCACGCCTCGCGGGCTTTGCGCGATGGGATCGCATCTTCCGCGTAATCCATTAGCGCCGGCAGGGCCGCGTCGACAAGCCGCCAGCCATCTGGGCAACGAGCGACAGGATGACCAAGAAAAATACGCCTGCCTCCAACACACCTTCTCAGCTGCAATCCGCTCCCGGGCAGGAGAGCGTGGAGGAGACTCCGTTTGAGGCGGCAGCCAGCATCTGCACCGTACTGGTGGTGGGACTGTTCATCCTCACCTTTCTGGCACAGAATTTTGTGATCCCTTCCGGCTCCATGGAGAAGACGCTGCTGGTGGGCGATCATCTGGTGGTGGACAGAATCACGCTGGCTCCGCCCAGCGGATGGATGCCCCTGATCCACTATCGCGAGCCGAAGCGGGGCGATATCGTGGTCTTCCTCAAGCCCGGCGAGCCTGACCTGTTCCTGGTCAAGCGCCTTATCGCCGTGCCGGGCGACCATATCCACCTGCGGGACGGCATTGTGATTGTGAATGGAGTGCCGCAGAGCCAGCCCCATGCCCAGCCCACCACCGCGGACAACTACCGCGACTATCTCGACGATTTCCCCTCAGTGCCGATGAGCCCGGACCTGGGCGCGACCGAGGCCTGGACGGTTGCCATGCCCGGCTACGTGAAGGACGGGGACCTGGTGGTTCCTCCCGGCAAGTACTTCATGATGGGCGACAATCGCCATAACAGCCTGGATTCGCGCTACTGGGGTTTCGTGCCCCGCGAAAACATTGTGGGCCGACCGCTGTTTAACTACTGGTCATTTGAGACGCCGGAAAGCCAGTATGAACAGACCGGCATGAGCAACAACCTGACGTGGATGGCCCATGTGGTGCTGCACTTCTTTACAGATACGCGCTGGAGCCGTACATTGCACATCATCCGCTGATTCGGCACGCCCGGCTCAGCCATTGAGAACCTGAGCGAATTACGATAAGAGACCATGACGGAAGACGCGCAACGCCGGCGGCGTAATCGAAAGACCATCTGGCTGGCCCTGCTGGTGGTGGCTGCCCTCCTCATTGCCTTCCTGGTGCCGCCGCTGGTCAGCATCAGCCGGTACAAGAACCGCATTACGCAGCTGATGGCGGTTTCGCTTGGCCGCCCGGTTCGCCTCTCCTCAGTAGAGTTGCGGCTTCTGCCCCGTCCGGGCTTCGTTCTCACAGACCTGACCGTTGCTGAAGATCCTGCCTATGGTGCGGAGCCGCTGCTCCACGCCAACACTGTCACCGCGGACATTCGCCTGCTTTCGCTCTGGCGCGGAAAGATGGAGATCAGCACCATCAGTGTCGATGAGGCCAGCCTGAACCTTGTGCGCACACAGGATGGCCGCTGGAATCTGGATCCCATCTTTCGCAATGCGGCTGCGCAGTCCGGCACAACCGGTGGAACCGGCGTGCAGGGGGGTACTCCGCTGCCCTATCTTGAGGCCACGAATTCCCGCATCAATATCAAAAAGGGGCTGGAGAAGCTGCCGTTTTCGCTGTTGGATGCCGACGTTTCGTTCTGGCAGGATTCGCCGGGCGACTGGCGCGTGCGCCTGCGTGGCCAGCCGGCGCGCACGGACGTAAGCCTCGACCTGGCGGATACCGGCATTGTGCGTCTTGAGGCCCGGCTGCATCACGCTCCGGAGCTGCGGCAGATGCCCATCCATCTGGATATGGAGTGGCGTGAGGCGCAGCTGGGACAGTTGAGCCGTCTGATCCTTGGCTCTGATCCCGGATGGCGCGGTGACCTGACGGCAGAGCTGCATCTGGATGGAACGGCGGCGGCGGCCCAGGTGAAGACTCGCCTGCGCGCTACCAGCGTGCATCGGGCCGAGTTTGCTCCCGCCGATACGCTGGATTTTGACGCCAATTGTGGTTTTGTCTATCACTACTCGGGCCGCTCGCTGGAGGGGCTCACCTGCGACTCGCCGCTGGGGAATGGCCATATCCGTGTTGCCGGCGACCTGCCGGAAGATGGCCAGCCAAAGCTCACGGTTGAGTTGCAGCGTATCTCTGCGCAGGCGGGTCTGGATGCGCTGCGGACGATGCGCAGCGGTCTGCCGGACGGCTTGCAGGCCAAGGGGACCGTCACGGGCAAGCTGGCCTATGACGGGCAGAATGCAGAGCCTACTGTGCAGAAGCCAGAGCCGCGCCATGCGCGCCCCGGCAGCCTGCGGGGAGCCAAGACCGCGCCTGCGGTGCAAAGTGCGCTGACTGGCGGCCTGGCAGTTGAGGGATTCGAACTGAGCGGCGGTGGCCTCAGCCGACCAATTCAGATTCCCCGGTTCAGCTTGGAGCCTGCTCCCGCAGCAGCGGGAACGCCGCAGGCGATTGCGACGTCCGTCAATCTTCCCGCGGGAGCTCCCAGTCCGCTTGCGGTTACTCTGCGGTTTGCCGTCAGCGGCTACCAGGTGGGCGTGCATGGGGCCGCTTCACTGCCGCGCATGCGCGAGCTGGCCCACGTTGCCGGCATTGCAGACACGGGTCTGCTGGACGCGCTGGCTGGCGACCCCGCTACCTTGGACCTGAACGCAGAGGGCCCGTGGTTGCCCGTGCAGGAGAACGCCTTCGGTCACGCTGCAGCTCCCGGCCCGGCTGTCCCGGCAACTGCGGCGCCGCTGCCGCCTGACAATGGAGCAGACCGGCTCACCGGCACCATTGTCTTTCGTAATGCCAACTGGAAGGGCGATGTGCTGGCCAGCCCCGTCCTGGTTTCGCAGGCAACGCTCCACCTGGGCGGCAATGAGCTGCGCTGGGATCCGGTTGCCTTTGTCTATGGGCCTCTGAAGGGAACTGCCAGCGTGCAGGTCCCATTGGCGTGCGAGACGGACGAGTCCTGCCCGCCTCATCTGGATGTGCACTTCTCTGAGCTGGATGCCGCTATCCTGCAGTCTGCGCTGCTGGGAGCCCGCAAGCCCGATACGCTCCTCTCTACGCTGCTGGCGCGCATTTCGCCTTCGCAGGGGACGCTCTGGCCGCGCCTGGAGGCCACGCTGGCTGCGGATTCGCTGATTCTCGGTCCTGTTACATTGCATAGCGCCGATGCCGCCGTCCAAGTGCTGCCCACGCAGGCGAATCTGACCCACCTGAATGCGGCTCTGCTGGGCGGTCAGGTGCACATCTCCGGCACGATCGCTGACCCTGAAAAGCCTGTCTACACGCTGGCGGGTGATTTCGAGAAGGTGAGCCCCCCCGCGCTCTGTCAGTTGCTCGCGCTACGCTGCTCCGGCGGGCTTGTGCACGGCAGCGGCAAGCTGACCCTGGCTGGATTCAGCGCCAGCGACCTTTCAGCTTCCGCCAAGGGAACGCTGCACTATGAGTGGAACCGTGGCGACGTGCGCGGCCATGCGGGGGCAGGATCCTCTCCGCTGCCGGCCGCCCTGGCACGCTTTGACCTGTGGACGGGAGATGCCGCCATTGCGAATGGTGAGATAAAGCTGGCGCAAAATCAGGTGCAGCAGGGAACCCGCAAGGCTGCCGTCGATGCGTCCATCCCGTTAGCGACGCCGCTCAAGGTGGTCTTTGCCGCATCCGGACAGGCAGTAGCCGCACGATAGCCCGGGCCGGTGTTCGCCGATAGAATGCAGATATGTCCTCGTCGATCTCTGCTGCTCCCGTCCAGATTCACTGCAAAGGCATTCTCTTTGATATGGACGGTATCCTCATCTCGTCCCTTGGCTCCGTGGAGCGCAGCTGGACCCGCTGGGCCAACATGCGCGGCATCGACCCGGAGTACGCCATCAGCATCGTGCATGGACGCCGCGCCATTGACAGCGTGGTTCGTCTGCGGCCCGATCTCGACAGCGAGGCCGAACTCAAGATTATTGAGGATTTCGAGGTGGAAGATAACGACGGTCTTGTGGTTCTTCCCGGCGTGTTGCGGCTGCTGGCGTCGCTTCCATCCAACCGCTGGACGGTTGTGACCAGCGCAACCGAGCGGCTGGCGCGGGCGCGCATGGCTGCCGGCGGCGTCCCTGTGCCGGATCGGCTGGTGACCGCAGAACGTGTGACCCACGGCAAGCCGCATCCTGAGCCGTTTTTCGCCGGGGCTTCACTGCTCGGATTTGCTACCGCGGACTGCGTGGTTTTTGAGGACTCAGCCTCCGGCGCAAGAGCGGGCCGGGACGCAGGGTGCACGGTGATTGCCACCACCTTCTCGCACTCGCTGGAATCGCTGGACGCTGCTCACTACCTGGTGCCGGATCTGACCGGCATCGAAGCAAAGCCCCTGCCTGAGCGGCAAGGGCTTTCTCTCACGTTCACTCCGCTGGCGCGATAGGGCTACTCGTTGGCCTCAATCCGCCGGTCATGCGGATCCTGCAGCGGCCGCGAGTTTATGTCGAAGATGGAGGTAAAGGCTCGCAACTGCGAGCGGCTGATGCTGACCATCTGCTCGAATACGAACCAGCGGACGCCCTCCGTGCAGGGCGGCGTGGAAAGCGAACCCATGTAGGTCCAGTAGCCGCGGTCTGCCGGCAACAGCCCACCGGGATTCACCAGGTCCGTGATCTGCGCTGTGGCTCCGCCATTTTCCGGCAAGTGCTGCCAGAGAGTCGATAGCGTGGCATTCGGGAAATCCATGGTTTCGGCCAGTCGCACCGCCAGGATGGCGAGCTTGCCGTCCGCGCTCTTGTGCACCAGGTGGATCGACATGTCGGAGAGGCGTCCGTTGACTGACTCTTCGCCGGGCCGGTGAAAGTCATAGTACTGCAGGTCATAGCGTACGCCGTTGGCCACAATATAGCTGCCCGGATGCACGTGCACCACAATGGTGTGGCCGTTATTCTCAACGGTCACGCCTCCGGCCAGGTAATGGAACTCGATCGGCTTGAGCGCCTTGTTCAGGTGGGCATGGCGGATGTCGATCGGGGACTGCTCGTGTCCTTCAGAGCATGCCCGGTATGCAGGATTCAGTTTGCCCCATACCAGCGGGCCGTACTTGCCGCGATAGTCCCAACTGGTGCTGGATTGCGCCCAGGCCAAGGCAGAGATGCTGAGCAGAACGGTGGCGAGCACAACTTTGCGCATGATTCTTACCTCAACAAATTCAAGAAGCGGTGCCGCGAAGAATTTTACGGCAAAACCGGGGGTGGCGTGTTGCCGGCAAGTCACTTTCAGACGCGGCTCCTCTGCAGGAATGGCGCATCGGTGGCTGACCTGGGTCGCATTCTCTCTCTGGCTTGACACTGGTGATTAGACGCATGAGCACAAAAGAAGAATGGGACCCACCAAAGGAGGATCCCATTCCGTGATGCGCTGTTGCGGGTGTGCTTACCGGCGAGCTGCTGCCAGCACGCCAGCCTGCTCTGCCAGTGCGGCCGCCTTGTCGGTGGCTTCCCAGGTGAACTCGGGCTCGGTACGGCCAAAGTGCCCGTAGGCTGCCGTCTTCTGGTAGATGGGCCGGCGCAGGTTCAGGCTCTCAATGATGTTCCGCGGTGTGAGCGTAAAGTTCTTGCGCACCAACTCGGTGAGCTGCGCGGAGGGCAGCTTGCCCGTACCGAAGGTCTCTATCAGCACGCTTACCGGCTCGGCCACGCCGATGGCGTAAGCCAGCTGGACCTCAGCCTTGTCGGCCAGCCCCGCCGCCACAATGTTCTTGGCGATGTAGCGAGCCATGTACGCGGCCGAGCGGTCCACCTTTGTCGGGTCCTTGCCGCTGAACGCGCCGCCACCGTGACGGCCCATGCCGCCGTAGGTATCCACGATAATCTTGCGGCCGGTCAGACCGGTGTCGCCCATCGGTCCGCCAATCACAAAGCGGCCTGTGGGGTTGATGTGATACTTGGTGTGCTCGTCCAGCCACTCGGCGGGCAGCACAGCCTGAATCACGTGCTTGAGAATGTCGGCGTGCAGCTCTTCGTTGGTCACGGTCTCGGCGTGCTGGGTTGAGACGACCACCGCGTCAATGCGGGCCGGCTTGCCATTCTCGTCGTACTCCACCGTCACCTGGCTCTTGCCGTCGGGGCGCAGATAGGCGAGCTTGCCGTTCTTGCGCACGTTGGTGAGCTGCTGCGTCAGCTTGTGGGCCAGCGAGATGGGAGCCGGCATCAGCTCGGGTGTCTCGTTGGTGGCATAGCCGAACATCATGCCCTGGTCGCCGGCGCCGCCGGTGTCCACGCCCTGCGCAATGTCGCCCGACTGCTTGTTGATCGAGGAGATGACGGCGCAGGTATTGGAATCGAACCCGTAAAGGGCATTGTCGTAGCCGATGGAGGCCACCACGCCGCGCACCAGACTCTGGAAGTCAACGTAGGCCTTGGTGGTGATCTCTCCGGCGATCATGACGAGGCCGGTTGCCGTCAGTGTCTCTGCCGCCACACGGCTGTAAGGATCCTGCTCGAGGCAGGCATCCAGAATTGCATCGGATACCTGGTCGGCAATTTTGTCCGGATGGCCTTCCGTCACGGACTCAGAGGTAAACAAGAAACGATCGCTCAACTTCGCATTCCTCCCCATCCAAGGGATTTTCAGTTAGTGGCCTGCCGCGATGGCTGGTTCTCTCTGGATGAGCCGGCGCGGAGGGTGCCACGACAACCTCTCCTGCATCGGGGAGACAAGCCGACATTCGCAGTTTTTAGCCCGCGAGTGTACCCCTACTATGTTACTTGCGCGGAGCGGCCCAGAGCAAAGCCCTGCAGCGAATGGCAATAACAGACCTCTTAAAGGCGTGTAGGGAGGTGTGAACCGTAATGCGTGGATATGAAGGAGAGTGAGAAAAGGAAGAAAGCTAGCTCTTCCACCACGTAACCGCGTGATTGGCCACCGCTTGCACGCCAGAGGTCAGGCGCTCAACCATGCTCACCAGGTGGTTTTCCAGGGGCAGCAACGTTGTCCACCAGCCGGCGCGAACTCCAAAATAGCGAACGGTAAGGAATATCCCGGCCGAGGCGGCTATTACGAGTAAAACGGCTCCCAGCCAGCGCAGGCGCATCTCCGCTGCTTCGCGCTTCTGGATTCTGGCCTTTCCCACATTGGAGGCGAATGCCATCCAGCTTCGGTCGTCGTCGAGAACCTGGCCAGAGGAGGCATAGGCGAGCACAAAGCGCTCTGTCCAGTCCCGCTCATCCAGCCCCAGCGCGCCAACGTATCCCCGTACAATGCCCTTGCTGAGGATGCCACCCGGTAGCTGGCGATACTTGTCCTCTTCCAGCGCCACGAGATGGCGTTGGCTAATCTTGGTAACTGCCGTTATATCTTCCAGCGCTACGCCCCGCGATAACCGCTCGGTGCGCAGGTCTTCTCCAAAGCTGCCCATAGGCATCCAGAAGGGGTCAAAGCCCCGGGGGATTTCCACAAATACGATAAACCGTGGGAACGCTCCCGTCAAAGTCAATCCTGTGAGTTTCGCCTTTATTTTCATATGCCTGTAGCAAATAACCATTGATGGCACAGGGTTTGAGCATATTTATGAACTATCTAATATCCCACAGGAGTGTGAGATGCCGCGACGGCGGGGGACCGGCACCATGGCGTTCGAGGCCCGCTCTGCAAGCGGAGCCTGTTACCCTAGTGGATGAGGGGGCCGTGCGCGAAGCACCTGCTTTCACGGCGCCATGCCCAACGCATGAACAAGCTCGTCTTCGCTAATCTGCTCCATCGCCCGCTGCGCTCCATCATCAGCGTGGCCGCCGTGGCCATTGAAGTCATCATGATCCTGTCCATCGTGGGCATCTTCATGGGCATGCTCGACGACCAGAAGCAACGCACCAACGGCATCGGCGCCGATGTGATGGTGCGCCCGTCCAACGCCAGTTACATGAATGGCGTTGGCGGAGCGCCCATGCCCATCAAGAACGCCATTGCGTTGCGGGCGCTGCCGCACGTCAAGGTGGTGTCGCCGGCCATTTACAGTCTTTCCACCTCGCCCACGGTGGAGGTCATCTACGGCATCGACTACCAGACCTTCGACGCGCTGCGCCCGTTTGTGTATCTTGCCGGCGGCCCGTTCCAGGGGCCGAATGACGTGATCGTGGATGATGTGTTTGCCCGCACCAACGGCGGCTACAAGGTCGGCGATACGATCAAGATTCTCAATCACCCATTCCGCATCTGCGGCATTGTGGAGCACGGCAAGGGCGGGCGCAAGCTGGTTCCGCTGGATACTCTTGGCGAGCTGATGGGTGCCGAGGGCAAGGCCTCGCTCTTTTACATCAAGTGTGACGATCCGGCGAACGCCAACGCCGTTATCACCGAAATCCACAATACGCGCGGCCTTGAGAACAATCTGGTGCAGTCGATGGAGGAGTGGCTCTCTGTGATGACTCCGGAAAAGCTGCCCGGCTTTAACCTTGCGCTGGATGTGGTTACGGGCATCGCGGTCATCGTGGGCTTTCTGGTCATCTTCCAGTCCATGTATACGGCAGTGCTGGAGCGCACGCGGGAGATTGGCATTCTCAAGTCGCTCGGAGCTTCAAAGCCGGCCATCGTCGGGGTTGTGGTGCGCGAAACGGCTGTGATGGCGGCTGCCGGAGTTCTGCTGGGCATTACCGGAACCTATGCCGTGCGTACGCTGCTGTTCCACATCTTCCCCACGCAGCACTTTGAAATTACTGCCGGCTGGATTGGGAGAGGCGCGATCATCGCATTTCTCGGCGCCATGTTCGGGTCGTTGTATCCGGCGTGGATTGCCGCCCGCAAGGATCCAATCGACGCACTGGCCTACGAGTAGCCGGCCTTCGCAATCGCCATCCGGGCGTTGCCGGACTCTTCTGGCAGTGTGCATGCGGACGCGGTGAGGCGATGCCATCCGTGCGGTGCTGAGGCAGGACTCTGAAGTGCCGTCGACCCGATGGGGAGGGGGATGCAGGGATTGAATGCAGAGCGCAAACGCTGGGCCTATGCCCTTTGGCTGATCTTCATCATCAGCTTTGCTGTTATGCATGCCCTGCACTTGCAGGCCGACTTTCCAAATCACTCCCCGTGGTTTAGCGACTGGGCCAAGTACACGGATGAGGGCTGGTATGGCAATGCAGCCATCCGCGCCCACCTCTTTGGCAAGTGGTATCTTCCGGGTGACTTTAACCCCGCGCCGGCTGTGCCGGTCTGGCCATTTCTGGAGTGGGTTGTCTTCTTTTTTACCGGCGTTTCCATTCAGGCGGCGCGCGGTCTGTCTACAGCGTTCTTTTTTGCCAACCTGCTGATGAGCTATCTGCTGCTGCGCACACGCGGACCGCGCTGGATGGCCCTGCTGGCCCTGACGCTGCTGGTGACCAGCCCGTTCCTATACTGTTTTACGCGGCTGGCCATACTGG
>JAJXXG010000955.1 GCA_021781255.1 Acidobacteriota bacterium | reverse complement strand
ACACGGTTCCCAAGGTGGCGATGGTGTGGGCGGAAAATCCGACGTCGACCTGCCCGGACGCATTCTTCGGCCATTGGGTCGTGGACTGCATGAAACGCGGCACCGAGATCATCATGGTCGATCCCCGTCACACCTGGATGTCTACCCGCGCAAAGCATCATTTAAAGCCTCGTCCCGGAACCGACGGCGCCCTGGCCCTGGGCATGCTTCACGTCATCATCAACGAGAAACTTTATGATCAGGAGTTTGTCGACAAGTGGACCTTCGGGTTCGACAAGCTCAAGGAGCGGGTGCAGCAATATCCGCCCAGCACGGCTTCCGAAATCACCTGGGTGCCCAAAGAGGCAATCATAGCGGCGGCGCAGACCTTCGCCACCGCCAAGCCGGCCGCCATTCACTGGGGGGTTCCCATCGATATGAATCCGGACTCCCCCGCCGTGGCCCAGGCTATCGCCCATCTGTGGAGCATTACCGGAAATATCGATGTGCCGGGCGGGAACGTCATCGCGCGGCCTTCCCACGGAGTGACCACCTATCCCTACACCACGGAAGAACTGGTCGGGTTATATGGGCAGGAATTAGTCGACAAGCTCAATGCGAAACGGATTGGCGCGGACCGGTATCCGATGGTGAAGGGTTTTCGCGGGTGGGCGCATCCCGACGCGGCTATCGACCAGATAGCCTCCGGAGATCCCTATCCCATCAAAGCCGCCTGGATACAGACCTGCAACATCCTGGGTGGCCAGGCGGCCCGTCCGAGGTTCCACTATGAGGCCTTGAAGAAGCTGGATTTTGTTGCGGCCGTGGATCTGTTTCATAACCCCACAACCATGGCGCTGGCCGATATTGTGCTGCCTGCGGCCACCTTTGCCGAGAAGGATGGCTTTCGTTCCTGGTGGGCGCCGCTGAATGTGAGCCCGAAGGCCGTTCAGGTCGGGGAGTGCAAATCGGACTGGGAGATTAACCTGGAGATGGCGAAAAGGTTAAATCCCGAGGTGGGCAAGAAGTTCTCCACGGTGAGGGACCTTTTCAACGCGCGTCTTGAGACTGCCGGCACCACTTTCCAGAAGATGCTCGACCAGGGATCGTGGGAGATGCCCCCCGAGGGGCCGTTCAAGCCTTACCGTCGCCACGAACGGGGACTACTGAGGGACGACGGAAAACCCGGCTTCAACACCTCGACCGGGAAGGTAGAGCTATGGTCGAAGACTTACGCTGGCTGGGGTCTCGACCCGCTGCCTTATTTTAAGGAGCCTGCGCAGAGCCCGGTGAGCACGCCCGAGCTTTACAAGAAGTACCCATTGATCATGATTTCAGGCACCCGCAGTCCTCTCTTTTTCCACGCCGAGCACCGCATGATTCCGTGGCTGCGCGAAAAGATGCGCGACCCGTTGGTCGAGATTCATCCCGAGACGGCGAAAGAGTATGGAATTTACGACGGCGAGTGGGTGTATATCGAGAACGATCTGGGGAAGGTGAGGCGCAAGGCGAAAATCAGCCTGACGGTGCATCCCAAAATGATCAATACCATGCACGGGTGGTGGATGCCGGAAGAGAAGGGCGCCGAGCCGAATCTCTTCGGCGTCTGGGAATACCAGATCAACCAACTGATACCCGGGCCGCAGGATAGTGTAGCCGGCTTCGGCGGCGGCCAGTACAAAACTACCCTTGTGAGGCTCAAAAAAATCCAGCAGGAGGACCCCCGGAATGGCTGAGCGCGGTTTGCTGATCGATTACCACTACTGCACCGGGTGTCATTCCTGCGAAGTGGCGTGCCAGCAGGAGCACGGCCATCCCGTCGGCCAGTCGGGAATCAGGGTAACGGAGTACGTGATGGAGACCCCCAAAGGGCTCTCCATAGACAACCTGCCCTTTCCCACGGCCTTGTGCGACCTGTGCGCGGCCCGGACTGATCGGGGCGAGTTGCCTTCCTGCGTAAAACATTGCCAGGCCAACTGCATGAGCTACGGCCCTATCGACGAACTGGCCAAAGAAATGGCCCGGAAGCCCAGGACGGTGCTCTTCAGACCGCGTTGAAGCAGCTTCCAGCCCCATTCGAGAACCGCTCAGGGAAGGTTACTGCCCTCGAGCATCTGTACGAAATTCTGCAACGCGGGTAGCTGGCAATCGCGCCGCCATACTAATTCCATCGTCATCACCACGTTCAGGTCGCCCACCGGCACCAGAACCACACTCTTGGGCTTGCGCGATTCCGTCGCGGCAGGAACGATTGTGAGGCCCAAACCCGCCGCCACCAGGCTCAGATTTGAAGAGTCGGTTGTGCCCGACTGGACAATCCTGGGCGTTAGCCCTGCGCCGTGACATGCATGGATGATGCGATCGTAGTGCAGCGGGTTATGGGCCCGCTGGATAAATACAAAATCCTCAGCGTGCAGATCCGCGAGGCGCTGGGGCGGATGCGTTGCATAAGGAGAACCTTCAGGAACGGCCAGCACGGCCCGGGTGGCCAGAACGGCGATGCCCTCGAAGGTCTCGTCCTCCGGGATGCGGTCAAAGAGGAATCCTGCTGTGAGACGTTCGTCCCGAATGGCTGCCAACTGCTCGGGCGAACTCATCAGCGCCACGTTCAAAACCACCTCGGGACATTGATGCTGAAAGTTTTTGAGCGATTGTGTGATTGCCTCGTGCCAGGCAAAGGACTCCACCACCCCGATCGAGAGTGCTCCGCTATAACCGCTCTGTGCTCTTCGCGCACGCGACTGAGCCTCTTCAAGGATGGTGAAGAGGCGCTGGACATCCTTGAGGAAGCATTCCCCAGGGAAGGTGAGCGTTACGCCCGATCTGGAACGTTCAAACAAAACCACGCCCAGCTCTTCTTCGAGGTCGTGTATTTGGCGCGAGAGAGCCGGCTGGGCGATGTGCAGGGCGGACGACGCCTTGACAAATCCTTTATTTTCAGCGATCGCTAAGAAATATCGAAGGTGACGAAGTTCCATGCGTCATAACTCA
Organism: Acidobacteriota bacterium; assembly: GCA_021781255.1. The sequence goes on along the minus strand of JAJXXG010000955.1, from coordinate 8,805 downwards.
AAAGCATCAAGACATACAGACAAAGAATTACGCAACATACTGCCCCCAGTATATGCTTGTCATGAGAGTTCGAGGATCGAAGAAGAGGGGTTAGGCGATCAACGGCGATTTTCGCCCTATTCGTATGTAGTGCCGGCCATGCTTGCCCCGGCACGATTCCCCGTGAACGTCCTTGCAAGTACGAACTTCAATCGACAAAGGAGCGTCGTCATGGAGCAAGTGTTCACTAATTTGACGGGCGGAGGTCCGATCTCCGTTTATGTCAGGGACGGCAAAATCGTCCGTGTTCGCCCTCTGCAGGTAGCGGAAGAAGATTACAAGCCGTGGGTGATTGAAGCCGGCGGCAAAAAGTATTCTCCGCCCAAAGCATTACGTCTTGCCCCTTATGTTCAAGCGGAAAGAAACCGCGTGGATTCGAGGAATCGGATTCTTTATCCGATGAAGCGCGTGGACTTCGATCCGAAGGGTGAGCGCAATCCGCAAAACCGCGGCAAATCAGGGTATGTGCGGATCAGCTGGGAGGAAGCGCTCGACATCGTCTCCAGCGAGATGAAGCGCCTGATCGACACTTATGGCGGCTCGGCGATCACAGGCATGACATCCAGTCATCACAACTGGGGAGTTGTCGGCTATAAGATGGGGCCCTTTCATCGCTTCATGAACATGATCAACTACACGCCGGTGCTGGACAATCCCGATAGCTGGGAGGGATGGCACTGGGGCGCCACGCATACTTACGGATTCCACTGGCGTCTTGGCATGCCACCGCAGTTCGATCTGCTGGAAGATGGCCTGAAGAACACGGAGATGATCGTCTTCTGGTCGAACGATCCGGATTCGACGCGCGGCACGTACAGCGGGCAGGAGTCTGCGATCTGGCGCGTCTGGCTGAAGGAAAAGGGAGTCAAGACAGTCTTCATCGATCCGTTTTACAACTACACGGCGGCGGCGATGGACGGCACGTGGCTGGCTCCGCGGCCCGGTTCCGATACGGCAGTGGCTATGGCCATCGCGCATGTGTGGATCACCGAGGGGCTTTACGACAAGAAGTACATTGCGGAGAAGACCTTCGGATTCGACGGATTCAAGGCCTACATTCTGGGCGAAGTGGACGACAAGTTCGCCAAGACTCCGGAGTGGGCCGAGCAGGAATCGGGCATTCCGGCCCGCAAGATTCGCTCTCTGGCTCGTGAATGGGCTTCAAAACGTACCTCAGTGAGCTGCGGAAGCCGCGGCGGCGAAGGCAGCGCCTGCCGCACCGCCTATGGCACGGAATGGGCGCGCATGATGGTGCTTTTGCAGGCCATGCAGGGGCTGGGAAAGCCGGGCATCAATATCTGGGGCACCACGATGGGCGCGCCGGCCAATCACGACATCTGGTTTCCTGCCTATGCCGAGCCGAGGGGACAGATGGGTAGGGCACCGATTGCCAAGCGGCAGCTTGCGATGGAGAACAAGACCAAGCAAAGGCTCTTCCGCCTGACTCTGCCCGACGCGGTTCTCAACGGCAAGGAAGAGTTCTGGGGCGACGGCTTTTGCGGCAGAACGCTGGAGCAACAGTTCATTCACAACACCTATCCGATGGAGGGCCACTCCAAGGTCAAGATGTTCTACCGCTACGGCGGGTCCTTCATGGGAACGATGGCGGACACAAATAAATGGGTGAAGATGTACCAGAGCCCCGAGTTGGAGTTCGTGGTCCTGCAGGATATCTATTTCAGCGGCGAATCGAACTTTCCCGATGTGATTCTGCCGGCCTGCTCGAACCTGGAACGCAACGATCTTGGCGAGTGGGCGGCTTGCGGCGGATACACAACCAACGCGCATATCGGCAATAACTATCGCGTGGTTGTGCGCCAGAAAAAGTGCATCGAGCCAATGGGAGAGTCGAAGTCAGACTACGAGATTCTGACGCTGCTGGCCGAGCGGCTGGGAATGAAAGAACTTTTCACGGAAGGCAATTCGGAAGACGACTGGGCGCGGCTTTTTTATGAATCGTCAGACCTGGCCAAAACGCTATCGTGGGAGGAATTCGACCGCAAGGGTTATCACCTCATTCCCTGCCCAGGGCCGGAGGAGTATAAATTCGCTCCCGGTTTGCGCTGGTACGCCGAGGACCGCATCGACGATACCGCCGATGTCGGCAATCCAAACCGCGGCACCGCGAAAGCCAAGGAATTGGGAACCTATACCGGCAAGGTCGAGTTCGCTTCGGAAAGCCTGCGCCAGAATATGCCGGACGACAAGGAACGGCCGGTCATTCCGCACTGGATTCCCTCACCGGAGGGGTACAAGACCGGACCCTACAAGAAGTATTCGCTGCAGATCATTCTGCCGCACCCGCGTTTCAGCTTCCACACCCACTACGACAATCACACTGCGTGGCTCAACGAAATACCGCTGCACCGCGTGCTGAAGGACGGCTATTACTGGTGGCCGGTGCGCATTCATCCCGACGACGCGGCGGCTCGCGGCGTGAAGACGGGCGACATTGTGGAACTCTTTAACGACCGGGGCTCGGTGCTTTGCATCGCCGAAGTGACCTGGCGCGTTGCCAAGGGCGTTATCCATAGTTATGGATGCACGGGAAGATACGATCCACTTGAGCCGGGCAAGCCGGGTTCCACTGAGCGGGGCGGCTGCGTCAACATGCTCACCGCGTCAAGGTGGGTCTCGAAACACGCGCCGGGCTGCACGCCGAACTCAACCCTGTGCGAACTGAGAAAGTGGGAGGGCTAGCTATGCCCAGATATGGAATCTCGGTAGATGTGACACGGTGCACCGGATGCTACAGCTGCTTTCTGGCCTGCAAGGATGAATATGTTGGCAACGACTGCCTGCCGGTTTCGGTGGCGCAGCCGGATGAAGGCCATGCCTGGATTCGTATTGAGGAGCTCACGCACGGCTCCGGGACCAAGGTCAAAGTCGATTACACGCCCATCATGTGCCAGCACTGCGCAGACGCCCCCTGCATCAGGCCGGAGTTCGGCGATGCGGTCTATCGCCGTGCCGACGGGATTGTGATTATCGATCCCGTGAAGGCCAAAGGCAAGAAGGAGATTGTGGATTCCTGCCCTTACGGCGTGATCGCCTGGAATGAAGGCTTGAGCGTGGCACAGAAGTGCACGATGTGCGCGCACATGATCGATCGCGGCGAAAAGACCACGCGCTGTGTCGAGTCCTGCCCGACCCAGGCGCTGGTCTTCGGCGACCTGGACGATGCGGGAAGCAGGATCTCGCAGGTACTCAAGGAGAATGCGGAAAGAGTCGAGAGCTACAAACCGGAGTTGGGAACCAGGCCGGTAGTCAAGTACCTCAGCCTGCCCAGGCCCTTTATCGCAGGCGAAGTGTTGCTGGCCGGCAAGCAGGGCGAGTGCGTGCACGGGGCCAAAGTCACACTCACGTCGAAGGCGGGGCAAACGACCCTCAGTACCGAGACGGATTTTATGGGCGACTTTGAGTTCAAGGGATTGGCCGTGGGCGGCGAATACACTCTTCGCGCCGAGTATCAGGGCTATCTTGCAAAAGAAGTTACAGTGAAAACCGATGCGAGTGTCAACCTGGGCGAGCTGGTGCTAACTGCCAAGAAAAGTCCAGGTAACCGTAAGAAACTTAAGAGGTAGAAGCATATGGCCACGCCGAAGATCGTAAACGACCCTTATTCGGGTCTGCAATTGGTGGAGCTCAGTCACGAGTGGGACCAACGGGCCCCCTCGTATCCCGGGCAAGCCGACGTCAGAATGGTGCGCGGAGTGAAGCATGCTCAGCATGGCGTACTGGCCTGGCGCACCACGACAGTGATGCACACGGGCACGCACATGAACGCCCCGATCCACCTCATTCAGAAAGGCGCTGACCTGGCCGCTATCTCTCCCGATCGATTCTTCGGTAACGGAGCGGTGCTGGACGTGCCGAGGAAGAACTGGGAAGTCATCACGGCTGCCGACCTCAAGAAGGCGGCGCCGGGCGTCAAGGACGGCGACATTGTTGTCATCGTTACCGGCTGGCACAAGAAGTACTCAGACGGCCTCGAATACTACGGGGAGGCCCCCGGCCTGTCAAAGGACGCGGCTGAGTGGCTCGTCAGCAAGAACCCCAAGCTGGTTGCGGTGGATACTCCCCACGTCGACCATCCGCTTGCCACTTCCATGGCTCCGCATCGCGGCGGCCCGCAGATGAAGCGGCTCGCGACCGAGTACGCCAAGGCCACCGGCCTGGACTGGAAGAAGGAGCACGGCGAGTGGAACGTGGCCCACAAAATTCTTCTCAGCGCGGGGATCCCGACCATCGAGCAAGTGGGCGGCGACGTGGACCTGGTCAAGGGCAAGCGCATGACTCTTGCCGCCACCCCGTGGAAGTTTGAGCACGGCGATGCATGTCAGGTCCGGTTTGTGGCCATGTTCGATCCCGGTGGAAAATGCCGGATCGAGCAGGGCAAGTAGACGGCTGCGGGAAAGCGAAAGGAATCAGGAAATGAGTTTGAAAGTATATGACCTCACCCACACGTTCACCCAGTTCATGCCGGAGTGGCCGTCGACCCCTGGCGTGAACATCGACATCGACAAGTTCCACGCCAAGGACGGCGTCTATCAGGTGAGTTGGGAAGGCATCATGCACCGTTGTACGCACATGGATGCTCCTCTGCATGTGACCGAGTGCACGCCGACCATCGCCGACTATCCGCTCTGGCGGTTGTTCGGCACCGGAGTGTGCGTCTCCATTCCCATGGGCAAGTGGGGTGTCATCACCCCCGAGGCTTTGGAGAGCGCTGCTCCGAAGATCCAGGGGGGCGACGTGGTGGTCATCAACACTGGCTACCACCACAAGTGGGCCGACACCGACGAGTACTTTGCCTATGGACCCGGCATCAACAAGGCAGGAGCCCAGTGGCTGGTCGACAAGAAGATCAAGATGGTGGCCTACGGCTGCCAGGCGAATGATCATCCTATCGCCACCAAGTTGGTCGACCACGGCCTTGGCCCGTCGCACCCTCACTTGATCGAAGAGTACAAGGCTGTGACCGGGCGCGATCCGTTAGCAGACTTCCCCGATTGGGAGCCCGCGCATAAAACGCTCATGGTGAAAGGCGGCATTCCCGGCATCGAGAACGCGGGCGATGAAGGTGGAGACCTGGATGCAGTCACCGGCAAGCGCTGCACCTTTATGTGCTTCCCCTGGCGATGGCCGGGTGGAGACGGCTGCATTGTGCGGCTTTTGGCGCTGGTGGATACGGACGGGACATTCCGCTTCGAAACTGGTCAATAATCCAACGTGGTCCAGGAGGAATTTTTGAATAACGTTTATATCGTATCCGGCGCTCGTACCGCGGTCGGCAAGTTTGGAGGGTCGCTGGCGTCGTTTTCCGCCGCCGATCTGGGCGCGATTGCCGCCAAGGCGGCGCTGGAGCGCGCCGGTGTTAAACCGGAACAGATTGAAGAAACGGTAGTAGGCAATGCGCGCCAGGCGGGCGGTGGCCCCAATCCAGCGCGGCAGATCTCCATTCGCACCGGCGTTCCTCAGGAGGTTCCGGCCTACACCATTAACATGGCATGCGCATCCGGTCTCAAGTCCATCGCGCTCTCCTTCCTGGAAATTTCGTCCGGCAACATGGAGTGCGCACTGGCAGGAGGGACGGAGGCCATGTCGCGGATCCCCTTCCTGCTCGACGGCGCTCGCTGGGGCTATCGTCTCGGCAATCAGGAGCTGATCGATGCCATGTATCGCGACGGCTACATGTGCCCCATGGCGAAGAAGTTGATGGGTGAAACCGCCGAGAGCCTTGCTACCCTATACAATATCTCGCGCGAAGAGCAGGACGAGCTGGCGCTTCTCTCGCAGCAACGCGCCGCCGCGGCGCAGTCCAGCGGACGCTTCGACGACGAAATCGTTCCCATTACCATTGAGAGCAAAAAGGGATCGACAGTCTTCTCCAAGGATGAGCATCTGTTTCTTGGAGCTTCCCTGGAGAAGATGGCCAAACTGCCCCCGGTCTTTTCGAAGACGGGCACTGTCACCGCCGGAAACTCCTCAGGCATCACCGATGGGGCTGCGTTCGTGGTCCTGGCCAGCGAGAAGTTTGTCAAAGAAAACAACCTGAAGCCGCTGGCGCGCATTATGGCTGCGACTTCTGCCGGCGTGGACCCCAACTACATGGGCCTCGGGCCGGTGCCGGCCATCCGCCTGCTCGAAAAGAAGCACGGCATCAAGCTCGGCGACCTCGATCTGATTGAGCTCAACGAGGCCTTTGCCGCCCAGGTGCTGGCCTGCGATCGCGAGTTGCATTTCAATCGGGAGATACTCAACGTCAACGGCGGCGGCATCTCGCTCGGCCATCCTACAGGCTGCACCGGGACCCGAATCACGGTCACGCTGCTTTACGAGATGCTGAAGCGCAAATCCCGTCTCGGGCTGGCGACGCTCTGCGTCAGCGGCGGTCTGGGCATGGCAATGGCGATTGAGAACGTAACCTAAACGTGTGGCTGCTGGCGGCTCACCGGCTGCCGGCGGCGGGCGCGGCCTCAACGGGCTGAGCCAGGAGAGATCGAAAGTGAAACTGCAGGAGATCAAGAAAGTCGCCGTCATTGGCGCCGGCCTCATGGGGCCGGGCATAGCACTCGATTTTGCCAAGGGCGGCTATGCTGTGAGCCTTTGCGCCCGCCGCCAGGCCTCGCTCGACCAGGCGCAGCTCGTGGTTCACGCCAACTTGCTCACACTGGTGAAAAACGATGTAGTGAAGCAAGAAGAGATCGCCCCCATCGAGGCGCGCATCTCGTATAGCCTCAGCATCGAGGACTCCGCGCGCGATGCCGATTTCATCGTCGAGTGCATCAACGAAAAGAAGGATCTGAAGATCGAGCTGTTCAAACAGTTGGATGCATGCGCCAAGCCAGATGCGATCTTCGGCAGCAACACCAGCTACCTGAATGTCTTCGAGCTGATCCCGGAGAGCCGCGCAACCAATACCGTCGTTACCCATTGGTTCGCCCCGGCGCACATTCTTCCGCTGGTCGAAGTCGTGCGCGATCCCCGCGTCTCGAAGGAAACCGAAGAGACTGTGCTCGCAATGCTGCGCTACATCGGCAAAACTCCGGTGCTGATGCAGAAGTATGTTCCCGGCCACGCCATCAACCGCCTGCTGCGCATTATCGGCCGCGAGGTTTTCTTCATGCTCGACAACGGCTTCATCACCGCCGATCAGCTCGATCTCGCCGTGAAGGCCTCGATCGCGCCGCGTATGTGCACGCTGGGTGTGGTGCAGCGCTACGACTTCACCGGCCTTGAACTGAGCGCGGGCAATCTTCGGCTGGCCAATTATCCCGAGCCGCCGCTGGATAACGCACCCAAGAGCCTGGTGAGCCGGGTAGAGAAGGGCGATTTAGGAGTGAAGACCGGTAAGGGCTTCTTCGACTATACCGACAGGCCGCTCGAAGAGACGCTGGCCAAGCGCGATGACGATCTGATCCGCGTTCTGAAGGCAACCGAGTTTGCCTTGAAAGATCCACCAAAGCCGGCTTAACCGGCAGTGTCATTTTCGAACAAGAACCAGAGAGTCGAACAATGAGTCTTTCGGGCTCATGAGAGGAAAGAACGATGGCTGACTTGAGCAACAAAGTAATCGTTACGGTGGCCCAGACCGGCGCCATCACCATGAAGAAGCAAAATGCCAACCTGCCCGAGCAACCCGATGAGATAGCAGCTTCGGCTCTGGCCTGTTACAACGAAGGCGCCGCAGTGGTGCATATCCACGCCCGCGACAAAGACGGCGGCAACACGTCCGACGTGGCGGTCTTCAACGACATTCACAAACGCATCCGCGACGTCTGCCCCATCGTCATCGAGGACTCGACCGGCGGCGGACCGAACCTGACCCAGGAGCAGCGTATCGAGTGCCTGCTGGCTCACCCCGAGATGGCCTCGCTCAACATGGGCAGCATGATGCGCATCAGCGGCCAGTACAAGGGCGTGCCGTGGTCCAACATGCCCGAAGAGATCGACTGGTACCTCGGCCGTATGAACGAGCTGGGCGTCAAGCCTGAGCTCGAGGTCTACTCGCACTCCATGATGCGCGAAGTCTACAGCATTATCGAACGGGGCATACTCAAGCCGCCCTACTATATCGACATCGTGCTGGGCATGCGCTACCAGGGCGCCTGCGACGCCACGCCGAAGATCTTCACCCAGATCGCGGACCTTATGCCGCAGGGCACGATTATCAACTGCGCCGCCGTGGGCCGCGACCAGGTGGGAATGACCACGCTGAGTGTCCTGATGGGCGGCCACGCGCGAGTGGGCCTGGAGGACAATGTCTACTACGGCAAGGGTGACCTGGCCACCAATGCGCGTCTTGTGGCAAGAACGGTCCGCATCATCCGTGAACTGGGCAAGGAACCGGCGACGCCCGATGAGGCTCGCCAGATCCTCGGCCTGAAGCCGCTGGCATAGTGTTTAGTTTCCCGGGCCCCCAAATGCGAGGGGCCTGGGGCACCCGCGCAGGAGAGAGAGCAATGAACGATATTTTCAGGTTGGACAATAAGGTGGCGCTGGTGATGGGCGGCGCGGGCGGTATCGGCGAAGCGCTTGCCTTAGGCTTGAGCCGCCAGGGCGCGAAAGTCGTGGTGTCAAGCCGCAATCAGACGGCGCTGGACGAAGCGGCGAAGAAGATTACGGCTGAGACCGGCAACGAAGTGCTGGCCATTACCAGTGACGTCACGAATGAAGAGAGCGTGGCCGCGCTGGTTTCGAATGTTGTCGCCAAACTCGGAACCATCGATATTCTGGTCAATGCCATGGGCTGGAACATCAAGC
>JAJXXG010001147.1 GCA_021781255.1 Acidobacteriota bacterium | reverse complement strand
AGGATGCGCGAGGCCAGGTGCAGTTGCTGAGCACGCACTACTATCGCAACGGGCAGAGACAGGGCAGCGCCGATCAGTTACTGCGTCCTGATCCGCGGCTTGCGGAGGTGATAGCGCGGTTGCGCGCGGCCTCGCAGCAGAGCGGCATTCCGTGGCGGATCTGCGAGATCAATTCGTTTTCCGGCGGCGGGCTGCCCGGCGTGAGCAACACAATGGTTGGGGCGCTTTGGACGCTCAACACCATGCTGCTGCTGGCTCAGAACGGCAGCGCCGGGGTGAACATGGAGACGGGAGTGAACCAGCTTGGATTCGTCAGCTCTTACTCGCCGATACAGGACGACGGACGAGGCGTGAACACGGCGGGCGTGCCGTACTACGGCATGCTTGCATTTGCCGCCGCGACGGCAGGATGCGACCAGATGCTGGCGCTGGAAGATGGGGATGCTCCGGACGGGATTTTTGCGTATGCGCCGGGCAGCGCAGGCAGGGCGCGGGGATTGACGGTGGTGAACCTGAGCCAGGCCGAGGCGCAGGTATCACTGAGCGGCCTGGGCGTGGAGGACGCGGCGGTTCTGCGTATGGAAGCGCCCTCGCCGGAGAGCACGACCGGAGTGACGTTTGCAGGCGCGGAGGTGGACTCCGAGGGGCACTGGAAGGCGAGGCGCACGGAACGGCTCAGGCGCAGCGCGCTCACGGTTCCGGCGATGAGCGCCGCGGTGGTGTGTGCCCGCGCTTTCTGATCAGCCGCAGCATGAAAATCTTCCGTTGCAGCAGCGAGGGAGGGTGCGCCGCGCACGCGGCGCAATCGCTTTCCGGGGATGCGGAGCGCGCATGAATCGTGCGGCGAAGGCTGGCGCCCCGCGCGTGGCGGGGAGTGCGCGGCGGCCGAGATGGCAGGGCGCAGCAGCGGAAAACGCGAGCCGGGCGGGGGGCGTTGCAGTCGGCCGATGTTCTTCGCGGCGGCCGGACGCGAGAAGCGGGTCCGGCTGCCGCGAAGCAGGCCGTGAGGTGTTTAGAAGGTGAGGCGCGCAGTCACCTGTAGTTGACGGGGCGCGTTGTAGGAAGTGGTGTAGAGTTGGAGGCCGTCGGCTCCGGGAGGATTTTCTCCGGGCATGTTAAAGACGTTGAAGGCGTCGAGGTTGACGCGGAGATTGACGCGCTCGGTAATGGGGAACACCTTGAAGAGCGAGGCATCCACGGGCCAGTTCACCGGACCATGGATCCAGGTTTTGCTGAGGTAGTTGCTGCCAGTGGGCCCGGCGTCGTATCCGACGGACTGCTGCTTTCCGTTGGCCAGGGTGACGTAGACGAGGTTGGCGCCGAAGTCGGTCGTGCCCGGAGTATTGTCGATCGGAACCTGATCGGAGACATAGTCGGCGGGCAGGCCGGAGATGCAGTTGGTCTGGCAGGTGGAGTTGCCGAGGCCGGTGGTCTCTGCCGGAGAAAGATAGCCGTTGAACCAGAGATATTCCTTGTAGCAGACGCCGCTGCTGCAGTCAGTTACCGGGTGCTTGTGTTTGTAGATGTGCAGGGGCGAGACTGCGCCCCAGTTGGCCCCGGAGGTGGGCTGCAGGAGCGGGGCGAAGATATTGCTGTCGCCGGCCAGTTGGAAGCCGCCGATGATTTCGTTGAGCCATTTGCTGGAATTGCCGAAGTAGCGTTTGCCGCGGCCAACGGGCAGATCGACGAGCCAGTTGAAGCGGATGTGCATGGTGGGCTGCGAGCTGTCCTGCTGATACTGCTCGAAGTCGTTCAGGTTGTGGTAGTCGGACCAGACCTGCGTGCCCGGCGGCGGAGGCGGCGGAGTGAGGCCGCCGTAGATGGGGCCGTCGTCGGCGGTTGGTGTCATGGAGCCAAGGGTGCCGAGCGCACCGGGGAAGTTGGCAAAAGGAGCGACTCCGGAGAGGCCATCCACCTGGTTGCCGCCCATGCGCATGGCCTTATCGAAGACATAGGTGAACTGGTAGGCGTAGCCGTGCCGGTAGAGTCTCTGGAAGTTGACCTGGAGGGAGTTGTAGTTGGCCCATCCGGCGCGCGTGTGCCAGGAGAAATCGCCCCAGGTGGTTTGATCGTAGGGTCCGGTGGCGGTGGCGGCGTAGGTGTTTTGCAGCGGGGTGCCGATGACGGCAGCGCCGCCGGTGGGCAGCGCGGTGCCGGTGGCCATCTCCCACTGGAAGTTGCTGGGATGGCCGTTGGGATGCATGATCACGTCCAGGTTGCTGGTGTGGTTCCAGATGTAGCTGACGCGGACGACGGTGGAGCTCCTGATGGGCTGCTCGATGGTGAGGTTGGTTTCGCTCACGAAGGTCGGCGCCCAGTTGGGAGCGACGAGGAAGGGCGTCAGTCCGGGCAGGATCGAAGTGGTGGAGTTGCTGTTGACCACGTTGGCGGTGTTGACGCCGGTTACGCCAAAGGTGACGGGATCGTTGTAGCGGAGCAATTCGTTGGGATAACCGTCGATGGCCTGGTTCGCGGTGGCAAAGCTCTGCGTATAGGTGGCGGTGAAGGGATTGCTTGCCTGGGGATGGTTTTCGTAATCCTCAAGCGGGGTGGGATAGTCGTAACGGCCGAAGGCGCCGCGGATGACGGTTCCCCACTTGTTCTGGAAGGGAGCGTAGGCAAAGCCGAAGCGGGGCAGGAAGTTGAGATTGTAGTTATTCATCAGCTTGGTGGGGAGTCCGGCCTGCTGCGCGGATTCGAACTTGACGCCGATGAGCTGGTCGTTGGTGATGATGGCCTGGGTGGTGTAGCCCTTGGCGATGAGATTGGAAAGCGAGTTGCCCATGACCAGAGCGTCGTTGTTCAGGTCAAAGGTGTCGGCCTCGTTGTCCCTGACGGAGATAGCGGGGTGGGATTCGTAGCGGAGGCCGAGATTGAAGGTGAGGCTTTTGCTGAGGTGAAAGTCGTCCTGGAAGTAGGCGTCGTACTCGAGCAGGCGATAGTGCACGTGCGCCGGCTCGAGGTGGACGTCATAACTGCCGGCTGAACCGATGAAGAATGCGCCGTCCGCATAGCCGGTCTGCGGGTATGCGTTGTAGTTGGTTTTCGAGGTGGGGTTGTAGAGGGCGACGGGATTGATGCCGTAGGAGATGGTGTCGGCAGCGCCGTTGGGCAGGTCGGCATTCCGGGTGTGGCGGAAGCGACCGCCAAAGTACATCTGGTGGCGGCCTGCGATCTTGGTGAAGTTCTCGTCGATGGTGGAGACAATCTGCGAGATCTTGGCGTTTCCTGTCTGCGTGGAGCCGAGCCCGACGATCTGACCGGAGATGGCCGGGAAGCCCACCTCGCCGAAGTTGTTGGGCAGACCCAGCATGGACTCGTAGTTGTGATTGATGGCCGTGCCCGGCACCTGGGCGTCGCTCAGCCATTGCTGCGAGAGGATGGTTTCGGCAAAGAAAGTAGGCGAAAAAATGTGAGTGTAGTTTCCCGCCGCCAGGAAGGATGTGAGCGGGGAGTTGGTCCAGCCAAAGGCCGCGCCGTAGGGGATGTTAATGCCGTTGGAGTTAACGGGAAGGTTCACCAGTCCGCTCGAAGAGGTGTTGATATTCGAGTTGGTCTCGGTAAAGCGAATGTAGGTGCGGTTGTTCTGATTGAATTCGTGATCGAGGCGGAAGGTGAACTGCGGGATGACCTGGAAGGTGGGCTCCTGTACGCTGAGATTGCCCTTGATCAGGGGATTGTCCGCGGTGGTTGGGGCGGGAATCAACTGTCCGTAGAGGCTGGCGACCGGAGACATCTCGCTGCCGGGGATGACATTGCCGGGGAAGGGTGTGCGGCAGTAGGGATTGTTGGCAGTGGCCGCGCTGTGGGGGACAGCGCACTTGGCGTTGGCGCGCGTTGTCGCCGGGTCATAGAGGGTTTGCAGGATGCCGGCTTTGGTGTAGAGGCCGCTGAAGTCGCCGGTGCGCATGGCGTTGGTGGGGACAGAGACCAGCCGCGAAGTAAGCTGGGCCAGCGAATAACGCTCGAAGGCAAAGAACCAGAAGGATTTGTCTTTTCCGTGATAGATGTGAGGCAGCACGATGGGACCGCCGGCGGAGGCGCCGAACTCGTTGCGCACCAGGTGCGGAGCGGCGAAGTTGGCGGGATCCTGTCTTCTTCTGGCCAAGCCGAAGGCGTTGTTGCGGGCGGTTTCAAAGAGGGTGCCGTGGAGCGCGTTGGTTCCGGACTTGGTGGTGAGCAGTGCGGAGGCGGGCGCGCCATACTGCGCGCCTGAGTCAGCGCCCTGCACCTTGACTTCCTGAATCGCGTCGGCATCGAGCAACTGGACGGGAGGAGTGGATCCGCCGGTGGGCGCGTTGCCGCTTTGTCCGGTGTCGTCCTTGTTCTGCCCGCCGAAGAGATTGTTCTGCGTGCTGGTTCCATCGACGAGATAATCGAGAGCTTCAATAGCCTGGCCGTCCATCTTCTGGCCGTTGTCTTCCATGCCCGGCGTGCTTTCGCCCACCAGGCTGAGGATGTTGCGACCGTTCATCGGCAGCTGGTTGATTCTCTGATTTTCGAGGGTCGATCCGATGGCGCCGCTGTCTTGCGTGGTGAGCTGGATGCTGTCGGCGTTGACGACGACCTGCTGGCTGATCTGGCCCGGGGAGAGCGCGGGATTGATGACCGCATTCTGCGCGACCTGGAGCTCGATCGAGGTGCTGTACGTCTTCATGCCCGGCGCGGACACGGTGATGCTGTACGTAGCGGTGAAGAGCTCGGGAACCTGATAGAAGCCGACGCTGTTGGTTTTGGTGTCAGTGGCCACCTGGGTGCCGATGTTGACCACGTGCACTGCGGCGCCGGGGATGACCGCGCCGGTTGAATCGGTGACCGTGCCTTCAATCGAACCGGCGCCGCTCTGGGCTCGCGCGGTGTGGCACCAGAGCGCGCAGCCCACCGCGGCCAGAGCCAGCGGCAGAGAAAACATCTTCCGTGATCTTTGTTTCAACGTGTGCGCTGCTGAATGCATTTGTTGCCTCCGATGAATCAAGCTCCCCGTTCGAGGGGGCGCAGGAAGGTGATGATGGCACGCTCAATGCGTCATTGTGCTTTCGTTCGTCCTGGCGTGGACGATGCGCATGAAGCGTGGATTTTTTGCCGGCGCGCTGTGGCCGCATGGGGAAGTTGCCGCTGCGCGCATGCCGGCGCGAGCATTGCAGCTTCCGGATCGTTTCCGCAATGTGACGATGTTTGAGACATGTACGGATTGGACATCGCCTTGCCGGCAAATCGAGGCACAGCCGAGACGCTGCCCTCTGGTGTTGAGCCATTGCGATTCGGGACTCCATGGCGGCCGCTCTACGGCCATAGGCGGCAGAGGGGCGCGTGAAGTCTTGTAATCGATTACAGTGTGGGATGCTACCACGCGGTTTTTGAGGATGTCAACGACAAAGTGCGCACCGGTGCGCATGCCGAGGCGCTGACGGCAACGTGACTCCGGCATGGAACCTTGAAACGACGGAGACGATGCCGTAGCGCGGTGCAGAAGACGGGCCGGGGCTCCGGCTGCAGCCCGGCACTGCACCGCCGTCGGCAACGCCATCGGCTTAAACCGACGGGATTCGTATGGAAAGGCCCGCGTCGAAGTATTGTTTTGCTCCCCTGGCGGTGCAATGGACGGCGATGAGATTGTCCGCGTTGGGAACAATCGCCTTTCTTGCCGCATCGCTCAGGGGCCTGTGTTCGTAGATCTCTTCAAAGGACCGGTTGTTGCCGCGCTGCGTGTAATTCTGGGTGCCGTTGATGAAAACCTCAATCGCGCCCTGATGCAGTTCGGTGAGGACGAGATTTTCAAGATCGGCCGCAGTGAGGGCGCCGGGATGAAACTGCCGGCGCAGCCAGAGATCCTGAGTAGACCAGGCGGTGCCGGGGTGGCCGGCGATATTGCCAAAGCCCGCGGGCCCAGTGAGCCAGTGCGTGTCGTCGTAGGCCAGGCTCGTCCAATCGCCATCGGGCTTGCGGAGCGAATACTTCCACTGCTGAGCGGACTGCGCGGAGGTGGGAAGCAGATCCTTGTAGCCGGGCGCGGGGAAGGTGAAGGTATTGACGCGCCGAATCTGCTCAACGGGAATCTTTGCGATGCGATCGTAGGTGAGCAGCCCGTTGACTTCGGTCATGACGTCGGTGAGCTGGGTGTAGACGACGGCGCTGAGATTGTTTTTATCGCGGAGCCGCCTGACCCACTGGAAGAACTCGGCGTAAAGGTAGAGCAGGTCGGCAGGCGTATCGACCTCAACGTAACCGTTTCCAGTGCCGGACCAGGAGTGAGCGGGAATCAGATAGCCGATGCCGCCAAACTCTCCGCAGGCCATGGCTCTGGCTCCGGTGGAAGGCCGCACCGCGGGCTCGGGGTAGCTGTGAATGTCGTCAACATCGCCGAAGCCCATGTCGCGTCCGCCGCTGGCCTCGTTCACAGGACGGGTGGCATCAAGAGCCTTGACGATCTGCACCATCTTCTCCGTGTCGAACTGGCCCTGGCCCTCATTAAATACGGACCAGAGGACGATTGACGGAACGTTGCGGTGGGTCTTGACCATACGCGCCAGTTCGCTTGCAAAGGCTTCCTTGTCTTCAGGGGGCAGCACGAACTCGCGGCCGGGATAGGAGTTGCACGAGGGCATATCCTGCCAGACCATGAGGCCGAGGGTATCAGTCCAGTAATACCAGCGCGCGGGCTCAACCTTGATGTGCTTGCGGACCATGTTGAAGCCCATGGCCTTCATCTGCATGATCTCGTTCTTAATGGCTTCGTCGGTTGGAGGGGTGTAGATGCCGTCAGGCCAGAAGCCCTGATCGAGAGGGCCGATCTGGAAGACAAACTTGTTGTTCAGCAGGAGCTTCTTTTCCCCGTCCACCAAGCCGACGTGGGTTTTTCTCATGGCAAAGTAGCTGGTCACGGCATCGGCAAGGCGGCCGTCCTGTTCGAGCGCGATCTCGATGGTGTAGAGAAACGGATCGTCAGGCGACCAGAGGCGCGGTGCGGGCACGGGGACGGCAAACTCCCGGTTGGGAGCGGAGGTGAGCGAACTGACGGTTTTTCCGTGGGCCTTGACCTGCACTTTGACGCTGGCGCGGACAGACGGATCGGAGGCGGCAACGGTCAGATTCAGCGCGGCGCGGTCGATGTCGGGGTTCATCGTAAGGTCGGCGATGTAGAGAGAATCCACCGGCTCGATCCAGACGGTTTGCCAGATGCCGGTGGTGGGCGTGTACATGATGCCGTGCGGCCGGGTTACCTGTTTGCCGCGCGGCTGGCCGCCGTTTTCCGTGGGGTCGAATACCCTGACGATGAGCTCGTTGCTTTCTCCGTGCTGCAACGCGCCGGTGATGTCGTAGCAGAAGGGATCGTAGCCGCCGCGATGCAAGCCGACGCTCCGGCCGTTGACAAAGACCTCCGACTCATAATCGACGGCGCCAAAGTGCAGCAGTATGCGTTTGCCGGTCCATGCGTCGGGGAGGCGGATGAAGCGGCGGTACCAGAGGCGATCGTAATGTTCCATGACGCCCGAGAGCGCGGATTCAACCGGGAAGGGAACAAGGATCTTGCCGCTGAGAGTTTTGCCGAACGGCGGAGCTTCGTCAGCAGCGGGAGAAGGTTGGAACTCCCAGAGCCCATTGAGATTCATCCAGGCATGGCGCACCAGTTGCGGCCGGGGATATTCCGGGTGTGGCATGTTGGGGTCGATCTGTTTTGCCCAGGGAGTCATGAGGGGGCCTGATTTTGCCGTCCAGTCGCCGCCCTGGATCGGCTGGCCGGCAGCAGCGTCGCGAGGCGCGCGCAGCGCTCCCCACATCCATTGCGGTTTTGCCAGCATGGGGCCTGCGATGGAAAGCTGCCGCAGAAAGCTTCTGCGATTTTCAAGAGGGCAAATCCTGGAACTGCGTTTGTTCATGCGAAAGAGTGCTCCTTGACGAAGGCGGATGCAGGTTCAAGCAACGAGCGGGGCTGAGAGTTGCGATCTGAAGCTTACGCTGAGCGAGAGCCGGAACGCGGCCGTCGCATGCCGTAGATTGCGAGAGGATCTGCTGCTGCATCGCATGGGCCGCGGCGCGCGAGCGCGGTACGGCGAAGCAAATCCAATGAGTGCGAAACGCGACGATCCTAGCAGTTGCGCAAGCGGCGCGCAATGGTATGGAAGGACTAGTTTGCGCACGGAGAGCTTTGCTCCGGATGCATGAAGACGTGTGCAAATGCGAGATATCTGGCAGATGATGCGGTGTATTCCAAGTGCGCCGATACCGGTATGCGCAGCGCCAGCGGGGCCACGGGAAGCAGCCTGCGGCGCGGGGGAAACGGGCCGCGCATGTGGTAATCTGGCTGCTGTAAGTTGCTCGTGGCAATGAAGGTGTAGCGGCCAATCCTGCAGGGCTGTGTCGTATCGTCGGCCTGAAGGCATGAGACACGAGGGCTTATCTTTTCATACGTCGTGTCTTCCACCGTGACGACAGATCGATTCTCACCGCAGACGTTATCGCGGACCTCCGCCTGGCTCACCCCCTTTGAGCCGCATCCATGGCTCAGAAACGGCCATCTGCAGACCGTCGTGGGGAATTTTCTTCCGCGGCCTGCGTTTGATCTGCCCGCAATCGCAGAGACCGTTGAGGTTGATCCAGCGGATGGAAGCCGCGTGCTCTGCCACTGCCATTGGCATGCAGAGCCGGAGCGCGGAGCGCGGCTTACCGTGGTTCTTGTTCACGGGCTTGAAGGCTCGTCCAATTCGCGCTACATGCGAGGCATTACATTGCGCGCGTTCCGGGCCGGCATGAACGTGATTCGCATGAACATGCGCAATTGCGGTGGAACCGAAGCGCTGACTTCGACGCTCTATCACTCCGGCCGATCGGCGGACGTGGGCGCAGTTGTCCGGCACTTTGCGGCGCGCTTTGCTCTCGAGCGTGTGGCCCTGGTGGGCTACTCGATGGGCGGCAACATGGTGCTGAAACTCGCCGGTGAGTGGGGCGAGCAAGCACCGCTGGTTGCAATTGCCGCGGTGTGCCCGGCGATTGACCTGGCCGCGGGCGCAGACGCTTTGCACGAGCCTTCCAACCGCGTCTACGAATGGCATTTTTTGCGCGGCCTGATGCGCCGGATTCGCCTCAAGGCCGAGCTTTTTCCGGGCATCTACCGGGTCGAAGGCATCGGCCCCATTCGCTCCATCCGGGAGTTCGACGAGAAGATCGTGGCGCCGCACTGCGGTTTTGAAGGTGCTGACGATTATTACTACCGCGCCGCCAGCGCCCGCGTCATCGATGCAATCACGAAGCCCACATTTGTGCTTTGCGCAGCGGATGATCCGTTTATCCGTCTTTATCCCCAGACCCGCGCGCGCATACTCGCCAATCCCCATATTGAGTTTGTTGAAACGCGCCATGGCGGGCACTGCGCATTTCTGGCGCGCCGCTCGGCGGGTGTGCATTGGGCCGAGGCCACCGTTGTCCGCTACCTGCAGGATTTTGCAAAAGATACTCCGGCTGCGGCGATCAGGCAGGTTTCGTTCGGTTCGCGGCTACAATAGTGTTTGTGGGCGAGTAGCTCAATCGGATAGAGCACCGGCCTTCTAAGCCGGGGGTTGCGGGTTCGAATCCCGCCTTGCCTACCACTCAATCCACACTGCTCCTATTTTCAAGTACATAGCGGCATTCTGCCTCCCCTTTTCAGCCTGCAACTCCCCACCAAATCATAGAGTATGGGCAGCCATTGATTTCGGCCGGGTCGTGGGCGATCTCCAGTACGAATGCTCCGCAATCGCACCTGTCCCGTCATGTCTTCTTCTTGGGAGGGTGGATCGTCTCGCCTCGCGCCAGCATGGCAACGAACTTCGCTATCCGCTTCGCGCGCGTCTCTGGTCGCCTGGCTTCCTCCACACGATAGATGATGGAGTACCGGTTGGCCCGATCCAGCTTCTCGAAGAAGAGCAACGCGGCCTGGTTCGAGCGCAGCGATGCGAGGAAGTCCTGCGGTGGCTCCGCCAGTCTCTGGGAAGCGTACGCAGCGTCCCATCGGCCATCGGCTTTTGCAGCATTGATCTCGGCCAGGCCCGTGGGCAGAAGCCTGCCCAGCTCAGCCAGCCGCTCCGCAGTCGCGCGATTTTTTGCTGACCACCGACTGCGAGGTCTGCGCGGCGTCATTAGAACAAGGAAGTAGAAGTCGTCATATCTGGCGAGCTGCCCGTCGATCCAGCCACAGCAGAGCGCCGTTTCGATCGCTTCATCTTTTGAGATGGTCGCCTCGGGCGCCCCGGCCTTGGCGAGTTTGAGCCAGAAGCCAGTCCCGGCGCGCTGCTCGCGGCACATGTAGGTTTGGAGCTCCGGTGCGCTCTTGAAGGCCAGTGTCGGTTCTTTGGCAGGATTGCGTGTCATCATTGGATGTGTATCGGGACGACGCGGAAGGTTTTGCGTTGCGGTCCGAGGACACGAGCCTTTCCAATGCCGTGGGCACTTGAGGAATTGGGCGTCCCATATGATCTTACATACGTCGTTCCGTCGTCGGCGCAGGCGGACTGACCGATGCAGTATACTGGCGTCGCGGCTGGCCCCTGCAAGCGCCGCGCGCTCTTCCCGACAATTGCCGCATTGAACTGTGCGTTCGCAGTCGAGCCGCCCGTGGCTGCCGGCAAAGGGAATGGAGGAGCGGCTGCGCCATCTGGCTAGACCGCTGCTGCAAGATGGTAGGCCGCGGAGCCGCGCGCAGGATATATCGTAACTGGGGTCGCAAAATAGGCCATGAACTGTCCACTGAGATGTGGAGTGCTGCAGAAGGCGATGCGGTCAGTCGTTTTGCTGTTGATCGCAGGCGTGTGGCTGCGGGTTGCCGCAGCGCAAGCTGCATCGAGCCCGCCTGTGCTTGCTCTTGCGCCGGGAGGACAAGCAGCAGAGATTCAGATTGCACCCGCGCAGACGGCGAAGTTTGCAATCACCGTGCCCGCGGGACAGACCGTGGTTTTGTCGCTGGTCGAGCAGGAGCAGACCGCGCTCGTGACCTGGACCGATTGCGGGGGAAAGACGCATCTTGCGCGAACGAACAAGGGCGGCCGTCGCGGTACGATCCGTTTTACCCTGATCGGAAGCAGCGGCGGGCCGGAGCAGTTTTCCGCCGTGGACGGAAACAAGTTGCAGGCAGCGGTTTTGCGCGCGTTCGTCAGCGCTCCACGCGCGGAAGAGCCCGGAGACGCCGCGACTGTGGATGCAGAGGAGGCGCTCGCCGCGGGGGAATATCTCTGGGGCCAGCACGATGCCCAGAATGCCAGGCAGGCGCTGGACGCCTTCGACCATGCAATACGAGGCGCGGAAAAGACGAATGACATCCCGCTGCTCCGCGCCGCCCTTACCTGGGAGTCGGTGTACCTGAGCTTTACCGTGAGCCGCCCGAAGGACGCGCTGCCGCTGCTGGACCGCGCGACCACCCTGCCGGATGCCGGAGACGTGGTGGAGCAGGCAAACGCCTGGAAGACGCGCGGCTTTGTGCAGGTTACGCTGGCAGACTACGCCGGCGGATGGGGGGATTACGAGCGTGCCCTTGAACTGTTTCGCAAGACCGGCGATCTGTTCAACCAGGAGGTTATGCTGGAGAATCGCAGCGATCTGCTGCAAATGACCGGGAGCGATGAGGACGCGCTGTCAGACGCGAATGCGGCGGCGGATCTTGCGCGCCGGCTCAACGATCGGCAGGGGCTGCTGCATCTGGAAGATGTGATTGGAGGTGTCCAGTTCCAGCGCGGCGATATGCAGTCCGCCTTCGAAGCCTACCAGCAGGCTCTGGAGCTGGAGACCTCCGCGCCTACTGACTCGTTGGT